>JBAQYK010000419.1:0-1676 GCA_049299995.1 Candidatus Methanoperedens sp. | reverse complement strand
TCTGGATATTTACCTGTCGGGCACGCTTGCTCTTAAGCACGCTGTGGACTGCGCCCTGTTTGGTAGACAGTCTGGGCCCATTTTTGTGTAGGGCTTGACCGGTCTCATTTCTTACCGCCATTTTTCTCAAAATCATCCGGGCTCAAGTAGCCCAATGATGAATGTCTCCGCTTCTTATTGTAGACCGCCTCGATAAATCTCGGCAGCCCTTCCACAACGTCTTCATACGTCTCGTAATCGCCCAGATACACTTCCTCGTACTTCAGCGTCTTCATGAAACTTTCCAGCGCGGCGTTGTCGTACGGGTTGCCTTTGCGCGACATGCTCGGTTTGAACCCGCTGTCTTCAAGAACCTCTACATACTCGTCGCAGGCGTACTGTACCCCCTGGTCTGAATGGTGGATGCAGCCTCGTGGCGGCTGCCGCTCCTTAATCGCCTGCTCCAACGCGCCCACCACCAGTTTAGCGTCGATCCTCTTGGATATCGACCAGCCTACCACCTTGCGCGAATACAGGTCCAGTATCACCCCCAGGTACACGAACCCGCTCACTATGCGGATGTACGTGATGTCGGAGCCCCAGACCGTGTTCGGCACCGTGATCTCCGCCAGCGGCGGCAGCAGGTTCTCGTACCGATGGTACTTGTGCCGCGAATCCGTGGTCGGCCTGAACGCCCGCGGCAGTATCGGGAACAGCCCGTATTGCCGCATTACGCGCCGTATCCGCTTCCAGTTGAACTTTCCGCCGTCCGCTTCAAGTTCCGGCTTTAGGCGCCTGTACCCGTAGCAGGGGAAGTCCACGTGGATTTCGTCTATGAGGCCTTTCAGCTCCATATCCGCCTTCAGGCGCTTTCCACCGGGCTTCTTGTAATACGTGGCGCGCGCCACGCCCATTACCTCGCACCCTTGCGAAACTGTTCCCAGTTCAGCCCGGTGATCGTGGAGGAATCCAGCTTTTTCAGCCGTAGACTGTATGCCTCGAGTTTTTTTAAAAGATCTATCTGCATCGTCAGGTCGCCCACTTTTTCTTTGAGCTCCCTGACTTCTTTTTCCAGGGCTTTTTCAGTGACTGACGGTTTCCCCGTAAGGCTCCCGGCACGGAATTTCTCACGCCAGCGGATTATCGCGGTGGCCGATACCTCGTACTTCCTAGACGCCCCGCTCACCGATAATTCCCCTGTCTCAATCTCTCGGACTATATGCTGCTTCAGCTCTACCGGGAACGAACGCCTTTTCTTTGACATATCCGGCTCCTTGGTATTCATATTTTACCATGTCTCCTTTTCGGAGCCGGTCAAAACCCTACACAATTCTGCCCTCTATCTGTCTACCCGAAGGGGCGCACTCCAGTGTTTGCATTACTTGTCGATGGTAAAACGTGAGTCTCATAATGTTTATCTTTGGTTAGCAACTTGTTGCCAGCCTTCTCTGCTTGTTTCCCATTGAAGAGTATCTTCTTAATTTGTAATTTACATTCTAAAAAAGTTTTTAAACAATTAAACTCTGGAATTATTATATTCTTATCACTACTGCCATTCCTTTGACAAGACTCTATCACATCCCACAAGGCAATCCCCTCCTTTTTTAGTCGGTCAAGTCTTTCCTTGTATGGTAAAGCGTGAGGAATTTTTAAACACTTCTCCATAATAAACCAAAAGCAGTTTCGGGAGCTACAAT
>JBAQYK010000418.1:0-3105 GCA_049299995.1 Candidatus Methanoperedens sp. | reverse complement strand
GTACATGTTAACGCTGTGCTAATACGATCATTCCTTTTTTGTCCCACTTTCCATCCAAACCGCCTCTTATCAACTGAAAATCCGGATTCAGAATTGCCGCAAAACTTACCCGGAGTATGTAGGGAAGAAGCAGCAAGCCCGCTGTTCTGGAAATCCTGTAAAAATTTAGAATTGTAAGCGCAATCACAGCCCATAGTATAATTATCTCCACAAAAGCGTAAAACGGGGAGTGCAGCCTGAAGAAAAGGAATGACCACAGCACGTTTAACATAAGTTGAACTCCAAATATAAACAAGGATATTCTTACGTCTTTATTTTGTGCCCCTTTATCCCAGACCAGATACGCTGAAATACCCATCAGAACGAAAAGAGCAGTCCAAACCGGAGCAAAAACCCAATCATACGGGTTAAAAGACGGTTTCTCCAGATTTGCATACCATGTTGGGATAGAAGGAGTGGTGAAAAACGAACCGATATAACCTGCAAGCAGGCAAATGATTATGCTTGTTACAAGTTTGAGAGGGTTATTTAATTCGCTCTTTTGCATCATGCATCTCCTTAACTGTATTTATTATTCCTCACTCCTTCACCCTCGACCCGCCCGCAGGCAGGAACATCGCAATCTTATCGGGCGACGCAATCGTCTTTATAAGTTTCATGTCCTTGAATTTTTCATTCAGCATCCTGTAAATCTTCTTTGACAGGTCATTCTGCTCAAACTCTCCCGGTTCTATCTCCATAACGAATTTCGCCCTGCTTTTTACCGCGCTCACAGGTCCTCCAATCAGCCTTTTCTCTTCATCAAGAACCAGACCGAGCGCCGCTCCCAGCATAACATCTTTGTAATAATTACGTTTTCCGCGTATCACGAAAGCACCCTTTGCCACATACTCGCCAGATTCAGGGGTCTTTGAAACCTGCTCCGGCAGCACCCGGTAGCAGTCCCCGCTCGCCTGCCCGGATTTCCAGATGCCCGAATACGAGACAGTGAACTGCGCAGCCTCGACGAGCGTGGTTTCAGGAACTTCTTTTCCTTCTGTTTTTATAACGACAGCGGGAGAACCCGATACGTGGGCATGGAAGAAAATATCCCTCTTCTCAAGGTATTTCTTCACAATATCCTCATTGCCCTGGGCATCCCTGCCCCCGATAACAAGGAAGCCGTCCGACGAGATAAACCACCTGAACTGCTCGTACCACTTTTGTTTTGTTTTTTCAGGCTTTTTCCTTTCCCGGGGTGCCTCTTCCTTTTCGGATAATTTCTTTGTCCCTTCAATAGCAGTAAGCGCACCTTTGATTTTAGAGGCAAGTTTTTTTGATTTATCGTAATAGACCTGGGAATTCTGGGGCACTGAAAGCCTGATATCCAGGTCCACATCTACATTATCAAGCGTTACGGTGATTTTCCCCCTGCCGGTATCTATGGATTTTATCGCCCTTGCTTCAGGCTTATCCGACAGCTTTAATTTGCCCTTTATCTCCTCCCATGAATATCCCTTATCCCTGGCATCCCTTATCGTTTTTAGAATCCCGTCGCACATCTGGTAATGCGCATATACCAATTCTCCTTTGCGTACCAGTTTTTCTTCCTCGTCCTTGAACTTTTCAAGTGCAAGCATCTGTTTTTGCATGCGGTACTCATACAGCCCCGGTTTTTCGGCTTTTCCCCCAACATTTTTTTCCTCTTTTAATTCGCCTTTTTTCCCGGTTTCAGGGCTGAAATATTCATCAAGCGCATCATTAAAAGTACTAAAATATTTCTTCTCGTTCTTCCCATATTGCGATAACTCAAATGGCAACACGTCAATCGGTTTTCCGTCTTTTAAAATAATATGGGGTTTCAGGTCGGAAATAAGCGGCATGAAAACCTCAGAGAGCACTTTTTGCACTGCCGCAAAATCAGTAAATTGCTTTGCAGGAGTATTTTTATCAATATCGGCGCGCTGGCAGAGTTCCTCAGCATACTGCCCCCCCATGTTCATCCTTGTCGCAAGCGTCCTGACAATATCAGAATCCGAATGTGAGAACATTTCCTTTAGCTCATCCACCGTGGCGGTAACAGGGGAAAGCTGCGGCGCCGGAAGCTCATAAGGTTCACCGCCCCTGACTTTCCTGTCCCTGAAACTAATGGATTTTAGCGGCAGGATTATCCTTTTTTCAGCATTAAGGAGCACAATATTACCTCTTGAGAAAAGCTCGATAAGAAGAATCGTCTTATCCTCCCCGCGCTGGATTTGCATCTCGATTATCCGGTCAAAATCATACTGAGAAATGTCTGTTATCCTCCCGCCGCTAAGGTGTTTGCGAAGCAGCATCGGGAAAGACTGAGGGAACTTGGGGGCGGTTTCAGGATTTTTTGTAAGATGCAGTCGCTTTCCGGCTTCGATAACAAGATTTGTTCTCCCTTCCTTGAAAATGTGAAGCCCTATCCTCATTTCATCGGCTGAATGCTGGTATATTTTTGCAATTTTTGCATCCAGAAGACGCGGATGCAGTTCCTTGATAAGCGCTGCAACGTCCACGCTTGACATTTCCTGTTTCATTGGGGCTTATATGATGCGCGAGTTAATTTAAGTTATCCAATAAAATTTGCTGCTTTTACCTAATTTTTTCATCATATTCGTTAACCCATGTGCCGGAACTGTCATCTTTCCACATAACAGCAATCAGTTGCATGTTAGAAAGTTTTTAATAATCCTTTAACTATCTATAAAATATGAAGATGATATATTACATTTTAGTGGTATTAACTCTGGGCATTGTTCTGTCAAGCGGCTGTATTCAGCAAGAAAAGGGTTCAACCATAGTTCCAGATACAACTAAGCCGGTGCCATCCAACGGCGAAATAAAGGGTCTGCCAGAACAAACAAATACCGCCCAACCAACGCCGAGTTCCCAGATTGATTATTCTCATGAATATCCCGCATCTTCGGCAAATGTTAATGGTTTTGAAATGAAAAAAACGGGCTCAAGCTTTGTCGTTTACTATCATCCTGGCGACGAAACAAATGCAAATAAAGTCTTGGCAATACTGGAACAGGGCAGTTTAAATTTATATAAAAAATATCTTGGGTTTGAACCAAAAGATATTCCGGTGTATCTGGC
>JBAQYK010000417.1:0-2984 GCA_049299995.1 Candidatus Methanoperedens sp. | reverse complement strand
GGCCGCGGTACATCCGCTTATGCCAGATATCGTAGAGGTTGGCGCGGTTGATCATCAAGTCGCCTATGATATTGAGGAATCTTCCAATGCTGTGTTTAGGTATTCCCGCCAGTTCTGCTGTTATAGAATACACTTCCTGTTTCGCTCTGGTTTCGGGGAAATAGATTCTATGTCCGAATTCATGTACGAGAACAGTTGTTTGAAGGCTGCGGCTCTTTTTAAATAATCCGTCGCTGAACAATATTACGTTCCAGACAAAGGCGCCGACAGTGTTCAATACACCTTTCATAGCTTTATCGGATACGATTTTGACTTCTACGTTTGTCAGGGCATAATGTTTCCTGACTTTATCTGCCAGTCTGTCAAGGAACGGGGTTATGGGTTGCATATTTTTGTCACTTTATGTATGGGGATTTTTTCAGAAAAAGAAGTTGGAGTTGAAATTGTACTTTTCTATTTCTGTTTCGTTTCATTGATTATATCTATAGCACGCTGAAGTCGTTCATCGACTGTGCCGCGAAGGATGTAGTGCGGTATCTGATAGAGATGCAAGATAGTGTTAATTGTTTCTGCAATCTGAAGTTGAAATATCAGGTTTGTATCCCTGAACCCATCATCCATGGGATAAAATTCAGGAACGAGAAGAAATATCACTGTGTACTTTTTAGCATTTTCCATGGATGTATTGATATATTTTTTATTCATGCTGGCGTCAACCATCTGGGCGCAGCTGTGAATCCAGTATGCAAGATTATCTATGGTCGAACGGTCTGAGACAAAGCTCGGATGTTTACTTTCTGTAGCTATTTGTTCAATAAGGATATTTTTTTGGATTTTTAGATATTTTTCCGGACTGGCATGTTTTATGTCATAATTCCTGGCGCATTCTTCTAAAATCGGGATATTGAATACACCGGAAAGCATTTTCGCTAAAGTTGTTTTCCCAGTGCCGTGGGTGCCGATTATAGCTATGCGCATGTTTTGAGTCTGCATGTTATTCCTTATCCGGTATGTTTGTTCTATTTACACAGTTTATCCACATCATTTCACGTTTGGCCACGTTTTCAGAAAAAGAAATTGGATTTGAAAAAGTGAGTCTTATGGGTCTTATAGCAGAGAACATCTGAAAACCAATATTTCTTCAGTTTTCATCATTGAAACATATTTTTCAGGAACTTCGCGCCTCGGAATTACCTTTTTTTCAATCAATATGAATCGGTGGACTTTCGAGCCTACCAAGAATATAGCATCAGTAGGCGGGGATAAATGAGCGAATCTTGTTTTCCAGAAAGTAGTAGCGTCTTTATATTCGTCAAAATAACCAGATACCTCCATATCGGCCATCTTCAAATCCAAATATTTTTGTTTAATTGTGGTTGTGAATTTGGTTTTTGTGAAATCTTTTAACTTGCTCATGCAATCACTTTTTCATACCTTGCCGGTCTGATTTGCTTTCTCCTGACTTCTGTAATCTGCTCAAGCCGGGCAATCAAATCCAAGGTCTTCGCGAGCGGTGGCTCGGGGAGATGGTTGAGGTCAGGGCGTGAATCGTAGCCGATGTTGATGACTTTTAATCTGGGGATGTTCTTCATCCAGCCCACGAGCTCGTCGGGATGGAAGTCCATAATTGGCTCTATCGTAACATGCACGTCGTTGTTCTGGATCCGCCTCATAGCGCGATACCTTTCCTCCGGGTGAGGGGCTTTCGAAATGCTGGAATATAACACATTGTCCTTACCAATCGCTCTGTAGTTTGTTTCTATGGTCGTACCCAACACCACATTGTATGGGAATTTGAAGTCGAGGAGCCGGGCTGGATTTTTGGATTGAATCAAAAACTTCCTGTCATACCATTGCTCGCAATACTTTATCAGCTTTAAAATGAACTCGGCGCTTGCAAAACTCACGTCCCCGTTCAAGCACAGGCTGATGAATTCCTCACCAACGGTCATCTTCGGGTTCTTCTTGAACCGTTCCAGATGGTAATGCGGTATGAATGCTCTGCAGTCCGGGCATGTGCCGAGTCTCTGGGTCAGCTTTCTGAAAGCGCAATACGCACAGTCGAATTCACAGCCAACATGCGGGTTCTTTTGCTCCTTACTGAAAGGGTACATTTTATCTGATTTTTTCTTAGGCATAAAGCATCTCCCATACTCTAATTCTCAGTAATGGGTATCATTAACCCAATCTCTCCAAGATACGTTTCCATTTCATTTGTGTCGATCTTCCCAGCTTTAACAAATTCAAAGAGAAGCGCGGCTCTTGCTATAGGGTCGGCAGGTGGCGTTCCAATTAAATCCACGCCTTTTCCGGACAACCACATTGCAAAGCCAATGCCAGGCATGAGGAGGGGGTTGCCAGTTATTTCTATATGTTCGTCGTTGTTACTCATTTTATCTTAACCTTGTCTTATCGTATTTAGTTTTTTCGCCGTTTGTGAGCTATATCCCAATCAGCTCTCTGGCTTCTGTTAGGTCTGCCTGGTTATCAGCTTCGATCGTTATAGTTATTGTCGTAAGTTTTCCCATGTTGGCTTTAAGCAAACTATTGCTTTTCTGCCGGTGCATCTCTATCTTCGCATTTCCAATATTCTGAGTTATTGTATTTATTTTGTTTTGTCCGAATTCGAGCATCTTATCCTTATCCAGATGCGTTACAATTACAGGGAATACTTTAGTCATGAATTCGGTTTCAGGAATTTCCATTTCAAATTTCGTGTTACCAAGCGCCTGTTTGATTACGTCTTTTACTTTATCATGACGCTGGCGCAGGGTGTTGATGTTTTTTATGAATGGATTTATTTGTTGATATGTGATTTCTTTCCGGTCTTTACCGCTGTTTTGGTCTTTAGATACTTTTTCACCGAGTTCATACCGGCTCAATCTCTCGGTCTGTGCTTCGATATCGTTGAGTTCTCTTTCAGTCAGAGAGGATACCATCTTTGATATTTTCAGGCTGGGACCAGTCATGAGTGAATCCAGTTC
>JBAQYK010000416.1:0-1635 GCA_049299995.1 Candidatus Methanoperedens sp. | reverse complement strand
GAGTAATATGTCTTAGAAAAACATTCCTGGATTTTGAAAATGGGCGGCTGTATTTCAAATAAGCAGCAATAGCTTTACCTAGGTCTCGTGAAAGAGGAAGAACTCGTTCGTGAAGAGTTTTGGTATGGCAAATACGTAAAGTTCCCTGCCGCCAGTTTATATTGTCCAGCTTTAGTTCAGCAACTTCATTTATTCTTAAACCAAGTTCAATGAAACATAGAACAATTGCATAATCTCGTAGATCTTTTCTGTCTGTCAGGTCAAATGATGCAAGCAGCCTGTTTATATTTTTCTCATCTATTGATTTAGGAATTGAAGCTAATTTCCAGCGGTGAATTGTGGGAACTGAATTAATTAACCTTTTATCACAGTCCCCTTTCATTATAAGGAAATGTAAATAGCTTCGTAGTGAAGATGCAATCCAGCCAATAGTGCTCGGATTTAATCCATTTGCCCGTTTATTGATAAATTCAATAATTTTGGGACAGGTAATTAATTGATAGTTAACTGGATTACAACCATATATGTTTTCAAGGAATTTCCGAATACATCTCAAACTGTTAAACCTGTTACCCGGAGAAAGACCGCAAGTTTCATCCATGTATCTATCGTACGAATTGAGTTCTTTTTCTATCGGGGTAGCGGGTGTAGCCGGGATTTTAAGTTTACCATGTAATATCATTGCCTTCATGAAATGATTAAGAGCCATTCGTATGGTAATGATGTGTTTGGGTGCCGGTTTTAGGCATCGGCAGACAGGTAAATGTTCAACAATAAATCTATCAATAATACTTTTATCGAAGAATGAAATATTCTGCTGTACTAACCAATTAGTAAAATGTTCTGCGCAGTAACCGTAGCGCTGACTGGTGACTAACGGAAAGGTGACTTTTTCAAGATAAAAGGCAAAAGTTTCTAACCAATCTACATATTTACTGGATCGAATTCGATTGATTACGCGGGAGGAATAAAGGTCTTTTAGCATGGATGTCTCCTTGTTTAAGGTTTATAACATCCACTTATTATGTAAAGTATTCTATAAATATACTATATCTTATCATGCTTCTAGAAAAGAACTTAAAAAATATAACTTCTAATAACTTTACATAATTCGGAACTTTACATAATGCCCGTTATGTAAAGCATAACATAACGGGCATGTCAGATTATATGCAGGCAAAGAGCCACTGCCCAAACTGTATGTTTCAAGGGAGCGCTTGTGCCTTAGAGGCGTTATGGACTTCTGGGTAAATGACATGCTTGGACAGCCGTTTTTCGTTGTCAGGAACAGTATCAATCCAGGAATGCTGGAAGTTCTTAGGACTCAAATAGTACCGCGGCTGATTAACGAAGTGCCCAATCAGCCTTCTGAGGAAATGCTTGCATCGGCCCCATATCTTCATAGGTTCATAATTGTTTTTGACAGGGAAGGCTACAGCCCGGAATTCTTCAAGGAGATGTGGGAGAAGTACCGCATAGCGTGCATCACATACCGCAAATACCAGAAAGAGGATTGGCATGTTTCCGAATTCAAGGAAGTCAAAGTAAAACTGGTCAATACAGAAGAGACAGCGATGTTTCTGGCCGAAAGAGGCAGTTTCCTTGGAGACGCAAAGAAAGGCTGCTGGGTAAAAG
>JBAQYK010000415.1:0-5502 GCA_049299995.1 Candidatus Methanoperedens sp. | reverse complement strand
TAAATAAGTATCGGTCAAAAGTATGGCGGACAAAACAAACTCTCTAAAAAATCAATTTATGTGCAAGGCTGTTCAATGACATATCAAATTGCCTTAATTAAAAAAATAGGGGTAAACGCAGACGCGTCTACCTCAGATTGTTGCGGATAGCGAAATATCCATGCTCGAGTCGTTAACCAGTGAATCTATAGCCGTAAGGTCGCTCTCAGTCCCGAACTCGTCAACGCTCGAAGGGGCTGGAGTTCCTGCAGGAGATACTGGCGTTTCTGCAGGTGATGCTGCTGTCTGCGTGGGAGCGGCAGAAGCCACGGATTCGGGCGCCTTCTTACCTATGCAGCCTAAAGTCAATCCTGCAACCAAAATTACCACCATCAAAATATAAACACTTTTCATGTTTATTCCTCCTTCTTCCATTCTCCGCTCACAGTATAATCTTTTTCAGTCTTATAAGTTCCCTTACCACTGAGAACCGCTGAACCTGTGCCTGCGGCAGTGAGGCTGATATTGTTGCCCGATATTTCGACCCTTATATTTTCACCTTTGATGGTTGCGGAGGTGAAATTCATATATTTGACTTCTCCATTGCCGAGAACTTCTTTGGTTCCATCTGTGGTGACTTCCGCATTACTTGATACCTTCAAAGTACCGTTTATTCCTGATAGTGTTACGGTAACGTTTCCTTCGATTACAGCCCTGCCGCTGCCATTAGCTACCAGCGTACCCGTCCCACGGACTGCAACTTTTCCGCCAGAATGTTTTCTCAAGTCCTTGACGAAGTTCAATAGTTCCTTGCTTGCAGCTTTCAATTTTTTGATTGTATCCTTTTGTGAATTATCTGCCTGCTTTAAGAAACTCTCTGCTTCCTTATTATCTGTCACTATGCCGTTAGAGTCAAATCCTTTATGGCTTACAAACAAGTCGCTTGTTTCCTGCCGGGAATTCTTTGCTTCCTTAATCAGATTATTGAAACTTGCAGCCATTTCTTCAAGTTTGGTTGTATCTTTTCCCTGGCTTTTAAGGTTCTGGATTTCTGAATCGATTTTGACTGAAACACTATCCGCCTTTGTTATGAAATTGTCAATTCTGTGGTCAAGCACTATTTCATAATAATAGCGGGTTTCAAGCCTGATTTTTACCCATAAATCTTTTAATTCTTTATATGCGTCCCTGAATTCCGCGGTTGTGCCGGCTTTCTGTACTTTTGTTCTTAGCTGTTCCAGTTGGGCTACATGCGCATCGATATTCCTGGAAGCATCGAATGGCAGAACCCCTTTATTTTCAGAGTTCTCCACCCTGGATTTCAGGACATTCAGATTAGAAATAGCATGATCTATTGCTTTTTCAAGATAATCCCTGGTTTTGAGTATAAGCTCTTCTTTTGATTTGTCATCTTTTGCTCCCTTGAATTGCCTGTTAGCTTTCTCTAAATCATCCTTTGCCTTCTCAAGTTTATCTCTTGTATCTTCGTATTTATCCTTAGTTTTCTTATATTGTTCAGTTGCCTTTTCGTACTGTTCTTGGGGGGTTTGCGCCGCCGCAATCCCTGAGAACAAGCTCAGCACAAACAACACCGCGACAAGTGAGGTTAATATACTGAACTTTGTTTTGTATTTCATTTTAGTTCCTCCTTCGTTTCGTATCAATCGCCATGGGCAATTGCATGTCCGATACTATAATCCCGGCATAGATAAACATACTTTTATACGAAAAAAAAATTAAGATTTTTAAAGATTTATAATGCTTTATAAGCCATTATAAACGCTTCTTTTACTTTATACTAAACTATATATACAATATTTTTAGATTAGGATATGTGTTCTCTAAAAGACGGTTTGCTTTGATAATTTTGCTGGTGATAAGCCTGATTTCCAGCGCGCATGCAGCAAAAGTTTACGGCACTATCTATGAATGGTCTGACCTTGAAAGACCACTTAAAAATACCATCGTTGAAGTGAACTCCATACCGGCACAGTATGTGATTGCAACAACAGGAACCTATTCTTTCAACCTTTCCCGGGGAAGTTATCTAATCACGGCAAAATACTACCGTAACAATATCCTTGAATATGCTGCCGAAGATGATATCAGGATAGACCAGGAGGGGGATTTCGTCCACGACCTTCTGCTTTTTCCACCCACGGAATCGGAATATGAATATCTTGGCGACATAAACCTGACTGATGACCTGGAATTAAAAAGCGAATCCAACCTGAAATATTATATTATTATACCTATCATTGTGTTCCCTGCTTTGTTTGTGCTTTACCGGATATGGAAAAAGAAAAATGCGCCAGTCGTACCACACGCAATAGAAACCACGGAACAGCCTCCTGGAAAAATAACAAAAACCCAAGCCAAAGACCTTCAGGAAGACCTGCGCGAGATGTATGAGCTAATACTGAAAAAAGGCGGGAGGGTAACCCAGAAGGAGCTAAGGAAAGAGGTGAAATACGGGGAAGCAAAGGTCAGCCTGATGCTGGACGACCTGGAAGAAAGGGGTTTAATCAAGAAAATAAAAAAAGGGCGCGCAAACATTATAATAGCTGAAGTTAAAAAATAACAGGAACTGAAGTAATTTCAAAATCGTAACCTTCATAGACGTATAAGACCTACGGGTGAACATGATAGAAAGAAAAGAAATAATAGATGTATTATCCGAATACGACCTCACTAAAACAACCATCGGGGTACTGGCATCGCATTCCGCATTAGACGTGTGCGACGGGGCTGTGGAAGAAGGATTCAGGACATACGCTGTGTGCGAGAAAGGGCGCGAGAAGACCTACGCCGCATACTTCAGGGCAGAGAGGCAAAAAGGAAAACTAATTCGCGGAGTGGTGGATAGCGCCGATGTTTATAATAAATTCAATGAAATACTGAAACCCAAAAACCAGAAGAAACTGCGGGATAAAAATACGATTTTCATCCCGAACCGCTCATTTACCTCATATTGCGGGATAGATGAGATAGAAGATAATTTCAAAGTCCCGATGTTCGGGAGCCGCAACCTGCTTCGGAGCGAAGAGCGCGGCATCGAGAAAGATTATTACTGGCTGCTTGAAAAGGCTGGTCTCCCCTTCCCTGAAAAGATAAAAAAACCTGAAGATATCGATTGTCTTGTCATGGTAAAACTCCCCCATGCCGTAAAGAAACTTGAGCGAGGGTTCTTTACCGCAGCATCTTTCGGGGAGTTCAAGAAAAAATCCAGGGCTTTCCTGAAGCAGGGCGTAATCACCAAAGAGGCGCTTGCTGATGCACGAATTGAGCGGTACATAATCGGACCTGTCTTTAACCTTGACTTTTTTCATTCACCCATAGAAGAGAAAATGAATCGGGTTGAACTTATTGGGATTGACTGGAGGTTTGAGACAAGCCTCGACGGGCACGTGCGATTGCCAGCGCCACAGCAGGTGACCCTGAATGAAAAGCAGTTCATGCCTGAATATACTGTATGCGGTCATAACTCAGCCACGCTGCGCGAATCCCTGCTTGAGGATGCCTTTGAACTTGCTGAAAAATACGTCAAAGCCACGCAAAAATACTACAAACCCGGCATAATCGGTCCATTCTGCCTCCAGACCTGCGTTGACAAAGACCTGAATTTCTATGTGTACGACGTGGCGCCGCGCGTGGGCGGAGGCACAAACGTGCATGTGTCTGTAGGTCACCCGTACGGCAATACCCTCTGGCGCAAACCCATGAGCACAGGGCGGCGCATGGCTATGGAGATAAGGCGGGCTATCGAAGAGGAAAGAGTGGAAGATATTGTGACGTGATTTATCGTATGAACGGAGATAAAACGGAGATGGAACCATAAAATCCATAATACTTGCCGGCGGCTCAGGCACTCGCCTCTGGCCCCTGAGCCGGGAGCATTACCCGAAACAGTTCCTGAAACTTGGCAAGAATTCGCTTTTCCAGGATACTGTGCTGCGATGCCTCAAAGTATCTGAGCCTTCGGAGATATTCGTGGTCACCAACGAAGCCCAGAAATTTTTTGTAACAGGACAGATGGAAGAACTCGGTATCGGAGTCCCGAAAGACAACGTGCTCATCGAACCCGAAGGAAAAAATACACTACCTGCTATATGTTTTGGGATGCATGAAATAGAAAAGAAATTCGGTATGTGCGCTGTTGGGGTATTTCCTTCAGACCACACGCTGGATACGGAAGCCATGAATACGATAGCCGATGCAGGAAAACTGGCTTCCGAATACCTTGTAACATTTGGTGTAAAACCAACGTCCCCGCACACAGGCTATGGGTACATAAAACCTGGGAAAAGCCTGGAAGACGGCTTTGAGGTTATCGAATTCCGGGAGAAGCCAAAACTCAATGAGGCAATAAAGTACCTTGGAGAAGGCTGCCTCTGGAACAGCGGCATGTTCGTGTTATCTACCAGTATATTTTTTGAAGAACTTAAAATCCATGCACCGGGCATCTATGAAGCATTCACACAGCCTGAGATGGATATAGGGCAGAAATATCGCAAAATACCGTCTATTTCCATTGACTACGGCGTCATGGAGAAGTCAGACAGGGTTGCGGTAGTCAGGCTTGAATATAAATGGAGCGACCTTGGGGATTTTGATTCATTTTATGCAGAGGCTGAAAAGAACGAACGGGGAAATGCAGTCTATAATTGTGACGAGATCTCGCTTAATTCTTCTGCCAACGTGATATATTCTAAACAGAACAAGGTCGTATCTCTCATAGACGTCAATGATATGGTGGTCGTGGACACGCCTGACGCGCTGCTCGTATGCCCCAGGAAAAACTGCCAGAAAGTAAAGGAAATAGTCGCCAAATTGAAAGAAAATAAAGACGAGAGGGCGCTCTTCCACCAGACCGTTTACAGACCGTGGGGCTCTTACACAATACTCGAACATTCAGAGAGACACAAGATAAAAAATATACGTGTCACCCCGGAAAAGAGGCTCAGCCTCCAGTTACATGAACATAGGAGTGAGCATTGGGTAGTGGTAAAAGGAATAGCATTGGTACAGGTGGATGGTGAAGAATATTATTTACACGAGGGGGAAAGTACATTTATAAAACCTAAAACAAAGCACAGGTTGTCTAACCCGGGGACTATCCCGCTTGAAATAATTGAGGTGCAGCTTGGTGATTATGTGGGAGAGGATGATATTTTGAGATTTGAGGATGAATATGGGAGGGGGTAAAAGAGTTATCAATTTCTCATATGTTGTCCAAAACCAAGAAAAATTTATATACTGTAAATTTAATAAAGAAATCGGTGTTAAATTATTATGGACATATTTGAAAGATTGAAAATAAAGGATTACAAAGCAGTCGGGTACGCTTTGCTCGTTGCAGGTCTGGTTCTTATACTCTGGGCTGTATATTCAATGTACACCGTTTATACGGGGGTTACACCACCGCCCCCGGTGGTTGAAATGAACAGCGTCACCATAACATTGCCAACCGCAGCAGGAGCCCCTCCAATACAAACAGAGTTGCTTTCAGGCAGGGAATCAAGC
>JBAQYK010000414.1:0-7706 GCA_049299995.1 Candidatus Methanoperedens sp. | reverse complement strand
ACTCGACACAGACAGGCACAACGGTTACATTCAAACCTGATAAAACAATTTTCGAAACGCTTGAGTTCAACCTGGATATGCTGGCTGCCCGGCTGCGTGAACTTGCTTTCCTTAATAAGGGTCTCAAAATATCGCTGAAGGATGAATTCTCGCAAAAAGAAGAGGTGTTCCAGTATGAGGGCGGCATCATATCATTTGTGGAGTTCCTGAATAAAAACAAAAACCTGCTTCATGAAAAACCAATCTATTTCCAGAAGCAAAAGGATACGACTGTTGTAGAAATAGCCATGCAATACAATGACAGCTATACTGAAAATGTGTATGCTTTTGCCAACAACATCAACACGCACGAAGGCGGAACGCACCTCGTCGGATTCAAGGCAGCGCTTACCAAGGTATCCAATGACTATGCAAAATCAAAGGGACTGCTGAAAGGTGAGGAAAAATTATCTGGCGATGATGTCAGGGAAGGGCTGACCGCAATAATCAATGTAAAGCTCACAAACCCGCAATTCGAGGGTCAGACCAAGACGAAACTGGGCAACAGCGATATCAAAGGAATAGTGGAAACGCTCGTCTCTGACGGTTTGTCTGAGTTCTTTGAAGAAAACCCGACTGCCGGAAAAACCATTCTTTCAAAGGCTCTTGAGGCTGCCGAGGCGAGGGAGGCTGCGAGGAAAGCAAGGGAACTCACGCGGCGAAAGAATGCCCTTGAAGTAAGCTCGCTGCCGGGGAAATTGGCGGACTGTTCAGAGAAAGACCCGGCTAAGAGCGAGATATATATCGTGGAGGGAGATTCAGCAGGTGGAAGCGCGAAGCAGGGACGCAACCGCAGGTTCCAGGCTATACTTCCTCTTCGCGGCAAGATATTGAACGTGGAGAAGGCGCGGCTTACGAAAATCCTGAAGAACGAGGAGATACGCGCGCTCATCACAGCCATCGGCGCAGGAATTGGCGAGGGCGAGGAATTCGACATAGAGAAAACAAGGTACCATAAGATTGTAGTTATGACCGATGCCGATGTTGATGGAAGCCATATCAGGACATTGCTTCTAACGTTATTCTACCGGTATATGCGTCCGCTTATCGAGAGCGGATTCATCTATATTGCCCAGCCTCCGCTTTTCAAGGTTAAGAAAGGGAAATTCGAGTTTTACGTGTTTAATGAGGAAGAACTCAACAAGAAACTGGCTGAAATAGGAAGAGAGGGTATCGCTATGCAGCGCTACAAGGGTCTTGGTGAGATGAACCCGCAGCAGCTCTGGGATACAACCATGAATCCAGAATCGCGCACCATGCTAAAGGTCACTCTTGAGGATGCCATAAAGGCTGATGAGATTTTTACTATACTCATGGGCGATAAGGTGGAGCCGCGGCGCGAATTCATCGAGAGGCATGCGAAGGATGTAAGGAACCTGGATGTGTAAATATGGTAGGATGGGAATCGATTCCGGTAATTTATAGAGTCTATTCATATTTCAAGAAATATCTTGATTTAAATGAGCGAGAAAAGAGTTTGGTTGCAAAAGAAGAACAACTGAAAAATAGGGATCAAGAGATTGCTCGCCTCAGAAATATAAGTGAAGAGAATTCAAAAAATCTTATATCAATGATAGATTTTGATCCGAATTACACTAATGATATTTATATCCAAGCAGGAGATAATAATCCCTCTCCTCATTTGGAGATGAAATTTTCTATTACAAATAGAAGCCTATTTGATTTAAAAGTAAAAAAAATACATATAAGAATTTATTTGGACAGCGTAGGTGAAGTAGGTGAAATCAATGAATTTAATGAGATGAATTTACCTCATCAGCAAATTGTTTCCGACAGATTGAAACTTCAATTGCATCCAAATTTTATCAACATTTTAAAATCATTGAAGAAAGAAGGCAAAAAAAATTTACTTCGATTTAATCTTTCTGATGTACAAATAGATTTTGAAGGGGATAGAAAATTTAGGAAGCCTTGGCAGTACAATTTTTCTTTGGAATTGCCAATTGATAAAGTCTATGTAAGTTGATTATGCAACCAATAACCGAAGAACTAATTCGAGAAATCAAAAACCGCATTGTTAGCGAAGTCCATCCTGAAAAGATAATCCTTTTTGGTTCATACGCTTACGGAAACCCGACAAAAGACAGCGACCTGGATTTATTAGTTATTCTTCCTACGGAAGAGCCGATGCACACGAGAGTGACAAGGATAAGAAAATTGCTTCAGGACATAAGAATACCTAAAGAAATTATCGTTTACACTCCGCAGGAAGTTTATAAATGGAAAAATGCTTCTGCGGCGTTTGTCACTTCTATTATGAAAAAAGGAAAGGTCATTTATGGATAATCTGAACACATCGAAAATGCCTAATCTAACTAATCCACTGCATAAAAGAATTGGGAATTCGATTAAATTTTCCGATTCCAAAATAATAAAAAGCATCGAATGTGGTGGAAATCAGAACATACCATTGTTTTGCTCAAGAGAAAAAGGAAATGATACAGAATATTGTAATGTTGATTTATTGATTTTAAAGAATGGAAAAATTAAAGTTATCATTGAAATTGAGGAATCAGGTATAATACCGACCAAAATATGCGGGAAGTTTCTTACATCAGCTTTGTCTTCTTATTATATTCATGAATCGGAAAACAATAGACTCATTGAGATGGATAACTCGGTGACGTTCATTCAAATACTAGATACATCAAAATTAGAAGAAAGTACTTCTAAAAAAGAGCAATTTACAAATATAGAAAAATCCATACAAAATGTAATCCCTATCAAAGGCAACAAAATTGATAGATACAGACTATTTTTTGGAGATAGCTCAGATTTTAATAACGGAAAATTAAACGAAATTTTTAATTTCATCCAAGAGGTTTTAAAATGAAACCAATTTCCGATAACGGTATAGTCAAAAATGGGTATAAGAAACCGCAGATAAACGCAGATGAACGCAGATTAATTTATCAGGTATCCATGTATGTGCCCGAAAGCATATGTGTGTGCGTCCTCCCACGGTGCGACTCTTGAGATGATTCACAATGCATTTAAACATCGCACAAATATCAAAAGATAAAAAAATCCAGGACGCATTCATCGATATCATCCAGAGCATAATCAGCAACTATGCTCCACAGAAAATTGTGCTTTTTGGTTCTTATGCGAGAGGAGAAGCGCATGAAGGCAGTGATATAGACCTCATGTTGATAAAAGAGACCTCTAAAAGGTTCATAGATAGGATTGCAGATGTAATAAAGCTGAATAATACGTTCCTTTCATTGGAACCGTTGATTTATTCTCCTTTAGAGCTTGAAAAAATGAAAAAAGAAAAACGGGATTTCATACTGACTATTGAAGAAGAGGGAATTGAAATATATGATGCGAGACGCAGAAAGATGGCTTAATCAGGCAAAAAATGACCTTGAAGCGGCGAAATGGAATTCAGAGGGAAAATTTTATGCTCATGCATGTTTTCTCTCCCAGCAGGCTGCTGAAAAAGCGCTGAAAGCTTATCTATATTCGATTGGAAAACGAAAGATAATTACACATTCTACATTTACTCTTGCCAGAGAATGCGCGCAAGAAAACAATGAGTTCAATTCGATTTTGTCCATTTGCGCAGAACTTGATAAACACTACATACCTTCCCGTTATCCCAATGGACTTCCAGACAGTACCCCTTCAGAAGTCTATCTTAAACAAGATGCACAGGTTAGCATTAATAATAGCCAAAAAATTTTAGATTTTATTTCAAAATTAGTAAATATTTAACGTATATCGATTTGAGCTGATACCATGACCGACCCGGAACCCAAAAACCCCCAGCAAAGCCTGATAATCGAAAAAATCACCCCCGTAAACATCGAAGACGAAATGAAGCGCTCCTACATCGATTACGCCATGAGCGTCATCGTTGGGCGCGCCCTTCCCGATGTCAGGGACGGCTTGAAACCAGTACACCGCCGCATCCTCTATGCGATGAACGAGCAGGGTATGACCCATGATAAGCCCTACAAGAAATCCGCAAGAATCGTGGGAGACGTTCTCGGTAAATATCATCCACATGGTGATATTGCGGTTTATGATTCTCTCGTAAGGATGGTACAGGAGTTCTCGCTTCGTTATCCGCTTATCGACGGGCAGGGGAACTTCGGCTCAATCGACGGCGACAGCGCCGCAGCGATGCGATACACTGAAGTCAGACTCGGGAAAATAGCAGATGAAATACTTGGCGACATCGACAAAGAAACCGTGGATTTCGTACCCAACTACGATGACTCATTAAAAGAGCCCTCGGTTCTCCCATGCAAGCTTCCTAACCTTCTTATCAATGGTTCTACAGGGATTGCTGTAGGCATGGCGACCAATATGCCGCCTCATAATCTTGGAGAAGTTATTGACGGAGTCATAATGGTCATAGATAATCCCGCTGTCGAATGGAACGAACTCATGACCGCAGTCAAAGGGCCTGATTTCCCTACGGCTGGATTTATATATGGACGGCAGGGCATCCGGGATGCGTACTCGACAGGTCGCGGCTCAGTAAAGATGCGCGCCAGGGCAATAATCGAGGAAGTAAAGAACAAGGAAACAATTATCGTTAATGAGCTACCCTACCAGGTGAACAAGGCAAAATTGATAGAAGATATTGCAGGTCTTGTAAGGGACAAGAAAATAGCGGGGATAACCGACCTGCGTGATGAATCTGATAAAGATGGCATCCGCATCGTTATGGAAATATCAAGACAGGCGCAGGCGAATATTATTTTGAACCAGTTGTATTCGCACACGCAGCTTGAGACCACTTTTGGCGTCATCAACCTCGCTCTTGTCGATGGACGACCAATGGTTCTTCCGTTAAAGGAAATAATCGTCCAGTATATTTCCCACAGGAAGACTGTAATAATAAGAAGAAGCCAGTTCGAGCTCAAAAAAGCACAGCAGCGCGCCCATATCCTCGAAGGTTTGATAATTGCGCTTGATAATATCGATGAAGTGATCAAGCTCATAAAAGCTTCAAAAACGCCTGATGAAGCGCGCGATGGTCTTATGGCAAAGTTCAAACTCAGCATTGAACAAGCAAAGGCTATCCTTGACATGAGGCTTCAGAGGCTCACGGGTCTTGAGCGCGAGAAGATAGACACTGAATACGGTGAGCTCCAAAAGACAATAGCTTGGCTCAAAGAACTCCTGGCAAGTGAAATAAAAATACTTGCGCTTATAAAAGAAGAACTTGCAGACCTCAAAGCGCGCTTTGCTGATAAACGGCGGACAGAAATCATCGAGAGTACAGGGGAACTTGTAACCGAGGACCTCATACCGAAAGAGGACGACGTCATCACAATCACGAACAGCGGCTACATCAAACGCATAGCTGTGGATGCATATAAGCAGCAGCGCCGCGGCGGGAAGGGTGTCATGGGCATGGAGACCAAGGAAGAGGATTTCGTAAGCGACCTCTTTATTGGCAATACACATGATTATCTCCTTTTCTTCACTGACAAAGGCAAGGTTTACTGGCTGAAAGTATATGGGATACCAGAGGCTGGAAGACAGGCGCGAGGCACTGCCATCGTCAATCTGCTGCAGCTTGAGCAGGGCGAAAAGATCAATGCATACATTCCCATCAGCAAGTTTGATGAAAAACACTATCTGTTGATGGTCACAAAGAAAGGTACTGCTAAGAAGACGCAGCTTACTGATTTTTCAAACCCGAGAAAAACAGGGATAATTGCTATCTCTCTTGATGAAGGGGATAAACTGGTATCAGTGAAGCTCACGGATGGGACTAAGGAAATGATAATTGGCACAAAGCATGGAAAAGCTATCAGATTCGAGGAGAACGATGTCCGTGACATGGGGCGCAGTGCTTATGGAGTGCGGGGCATGAGACTTGTGGGCGATGATGAAGTGGTGAGCATGGCAGTCGTGGAGGAAGGTGCAACTCTTCTCACCGTTACTGAGAATGGTTTCGGGAAGCGCACCGTATTTGATGAATACCGAACAAGCAACCGCGGAGGACAGGGCGTCATCACCATCGATGTCAATATCAGGAATGGCAATGTCGTGGATATCAGGACAGTCCGCGAGGACGATGAGATTATGGTTACGACCTCGAACGGCATCATCATTCGCGTGCCTGCGAGCGGGATTCGTGTGCAGGGAAGGAATACGCAGGGTGTTAAGATAATGAATGTCGGGGAGAAGGACAGGGTGGTTGGGGTGGCGACGCTTGCGAAGGAGGAGGAGAATGGGGAGGGGGAGGAGAAGGCTGTGCAGGAGAAGGTGGAAGAGGTGACGCCAGAAAAAGCGGGAGAAAAGAATCCGTGAAAAATTTTAATATTTTAGATTATATTCATGAAGCAGAGGAAATTGAAAAATTATATTCTCAATTTATAAACCTGTGGAAGATTACGCCAAAAATATTTTATTCAGAAATTCCAGATAAAGCTAAACCTATTAAAAGAGAATTATTAACAAGATATGAAATCTGGTTCGCTGTTACAAAACGAATTGTAAATCAATTTTCTGATAAATATGATATATTTGAAAGCAATTATCAAGGAGTAATAAATTGTATTACTGAAAAGCCAATACAATCAAATGAAAATGCTGCTTTTGATAGTTTTATTGATATTTTTGACAAACAAGTAAATATTCTTCGTACAGTAGTCCCTATCATCTCATTGAAAGAAACCAATTTCAAAAAAATAATAACTGCTGAGTTATTAGATTCGGAATTGAGCCAAGCAGAACTACTGTACAAGCATGATTTTTATAGAGCAGCAGGAGCTATTGCGGGAGTTGTTTTAGAAAGATTTCTTAAAACTTTATGCGAAGTGAATCAAATCACTATTGGTGAAAACGACACAATTGATCCATTAGCCGCAAAAATATATACGTCTAAAAAAATACCTGAATTTGATATAACTTTGTTTAAGTCAATCCAACATCTTGCCTCTATTAGAAATAAGTGCGACCATCCCAAAGAGGAACCTAAACAACACGAAGTAAGAGAACTTCTGGATAAAGTAAAAAAGATTACTTTTTTGGAACTTTAAAAATTGAGATTGTCGGAAGACTTGGATTGACGCCCCTCCGGCTCGATGACAGGGCGGCGCCGCCATCAAAAAATTCTATTCAGAGTCCATTGCAAATTCGTAGCACTAAAAGCATATATACGATATTACAGATAATAGGAATAAGTGAGAAAATGGCAATAAGCGAGAATGATGTTGCAGCTTTCATCAAACATAAAGATCTAAAACTTGTTGGGGACAGGCTGATGACAGTCCCAAAGAAAAAAGAGAAAGGATTCTTCCATGTTGAAATGGATGTCCCTGAGGAAGAAATTGACGAACTGCTGAGCGATGAAGTGTCCCAGTGGATAGAATGAATCTCACAGAATTTACTGAGGCAGAAGTTTTTGTAGATACCAACATTTTTGTCTATGCGCTGGCAAAGAAGCACCGCCACAAACACACATGCGAGGCGCTTCTATCAAAAATCAATCACGGCGAAACTATTGGTTTCACACCTTCAACTGTAATCAATGAGTTATTCCATACAATACTTGTCGGGGAAATTAAACAGAAATATGGAGACGTTGAAGTCATTCGGTTCATAAAAGAACATCCGAATGTTATTTCCGAATGTGATGTTGCCTATGATGCGCTTGACGATTTATTTGACTCCAGCAT
>JBAQYK010000413.1:0-5701 GCA_049299995.1 Candidatus Methanoperedens sp. | reverse complement strand
ATAATATCTTCTTTTGTAAGTTCACTATTTTGTGTGACTTCAGAAAAAGTAGCATTTTGGGCAGTCGTTGTTTTATTTTCCTGTTGGAGTATTTCTATTGTCTCATTTTTTTGAGCCAAAACTGCATGAGCTAACGTAGAAACAATAATCATTGATAAAAATATTCCAATCAAAGCTTTTCTTGCATTGTTCATTCGGTTTCCACCACAGTTTGCTTTGATAATTTTTTTATGAGAGTATATATCTTTTGTTTACACTATGTTTTCATATTTTTAGCCCTTAGCACCTCGCATCTCTATCCTCTCTTACTAGCAGAGCCGCGCTCACCCCTAATTTCATATCTCTTCTTAGCACTTTTGCTTCAACAAGCAATCTTTCTTTATTTAAATTTCTTACAAATTCTTCCATCACACACTCATCCTGCCTGTTTTATTACTCTATGGGCGCTCGTATCTGATATACTTTGCGCTCTTCGCGTCTCTGCGGTGAATTTTGATAGTAAAATTCACCCCTTCTTCACTTCTTTCGGCGGAATAAGCGACCGCGCCACATTATACACAAAAATGTAAATAGCCAGAAGCGAAATCGCCCCGAACACAATAGTCCCGAGCCTGTAATCGCTATTTTCGTACCTGTACGGCATCGTGAACGCAAGCCCCACAATGCCAATATTCTGAAGCCAGAACTGTACTTCTGCAAGGCGGGGGCTGTGTAAGTCCGTACCCGCAAACACAGGCAGCAGGTGGTAGCCCACGCCGAATATCATCATGGATACAAAACCTATCAGCAATACGTGTGCATGCGCCGGCGTAAGCGGCAATGATTTAATTACCATAATTAACCCAAGAGTGCTGCCAATCAATAAGTAAATCAGGCTCGCCCATGCGAACTTCAGTGGTATTTCCATCTTATCCCTTCTCTTCTTTGTTTTATGCCAGTCCGGCAGCCGAATTTAGCTCATCGAGCAACTGGTTCATATCAACCCTGTGCATCCTGCAAAAAAACTCCAGGGTCTCAGAAGGCAGCCTGTTCACATATTTTGGCATGCCGTGTCTGATAAACACATCACGTGCCGCCGGGTATTTCGTTATTACCTCGTTCAGTTTATTGTCCTTGGTTATTTTTTCTGCCATAACTCCTAGCATTCATCTTTATTATTTATCCTTAAATAAGTTCTCCCAAATGTATAAATAACCACAAAAATATATACAATCGTGATAACAATGACAGCGGATGAACTTATAAGAGCGGCAGTAGAGTCTGATGATGCTTTCATCAAGGAGTTTTCCCGGATAATCAAAGAAGAGCTGCGTATGACCGCAGCAGAATTCAGCGAAAGCTCAGGCATACCTGCAAGCACGATATACAAATTATTATCAGGTCACAGAGAACCCAACATTAAAACATTAAGACAAATAGTCGCCATCCTTCGGAAGATGGAAGGAACCGAAAAACCCGACTTCATCGCTGTTATTGCAGCCCGTCCCGTACTTGACTTTATCACAGAGAAAAAACTGAAATTAAAAGGCAGGCTCCTCACAATCAGGGAATACTCTGCAACCTCCATGGAAGAAGCAATCATCGCAGCAATAAAAGCCGAAAGGGATGGGGCTAAAGCGGTTGTATGCGCCCCTATAGTCAGCACAACCGTTGAAAAGGTGCTGCGCATCCCTGTTGCTGCCATTATGCCAAAGGACAGCCTTATCGAAGCGATTGAACTTGCGGCGAAAAAAATGGGATGATTATATAACAAAAAATCGCAAATTATATTACTTCATCCCCTAATTCCAGTAACCCATGGGAACAGAGAAATCAAGAAAATTATTCGAGGAGGCAAGAAAAGTCCTTCCCGGAGGCGTGAGCAGTCCGGTCAGAGCCATAAAACCTTACCCGTTTTACACAAAACGTGCGAACGGCTCTAAGATAACAGACATCGACGGCAATGAGTATATTGATTACGTCATGGGCTACGGTCCCCTGCTTCTCGGTCATAATCATCCTGCGATAAAAGAAGCGGTAATTAAACAGCTCTCAGACGGCTGGCTTTACGGCACACCGACCGAGCTTGAAGTGAAACTTGCGAAGGAGATTATCAACCTGTATGCCAGCATAGACATGGTGCGGTTCGTATCCACGGGAACGGAAGCCACAATGGGAGCGCTGCGTGCGGCAAGGGGATTCACAAAAAAGAACAAGTTCATCAAAATCGAAGGAGGATTCCACGGCGCCCATGACGCGGCGCTGGTGAAAGCAGGCTCAGGCGCGACCACGCTTGGCACGCCCGACTCGGCAGGTGTACCCTTGGATTTTACGAAAAATACGCTTCAGGTTCCGTATAATGATATCGAGGCAATGACGGAATCAATTGAAACTTACAAAGAAGACGTGGCGGCGGTTATTATCGAGCCCGTGCTTGGCAATATCGGCCCTATCCTCCCGAAGAAAAGATACCTCGAAGATGTCCGCGCCGTAACACGGGAAAATGATGTTGTGCTGATTTTCGATGAGGTAATTACGGGCTTTCGCCTCGCCATGGGCGGCGCGCAGGAGTATTACGGCATAACACCCGACATGACCACGCTCGGAAAAATATTGGGCGGCGGCTTCCATATAGGCGTAATAGGAGGAAAGCGCGAGATAATGGAAAATATCTCTCCCGCTGGAGCCGTGTATCAGGCTGGCACTTTTAACGGCAGCCCGGTATCGATGACTGCCGGGCTTTCGGTAATAAACACATTGAAAAAAGAAAAAGTACATGAAAAAGTGAACAAAGCCGGGGATTTCATGCGAAGCGCGCTTTCTGATGTTGTGGCAGACCTTGGGCTGGATTACAGCGTGAGCGGCGTTTCCAGCATGTTCAAAGTGTTCTTCGGCGATATGCCGTATAATTACCAGGAAGCGTTAAAATGCGATAAAGAAAAATTCAATGTGTTCTTTAAGAAAATGCTTTCTGGCGGCGTTTTCCTTCCCCCGTCGCAATTTGAAACGAACTTTTTGTCGCTGGCTCACTCAGAGGATGATATGGATAAGACCATCGAAGCTTACCAAAGGAACTTGAAATGAAAGCCTCCGAAACGCCGCTCGTAATAGGAACGAGGGGCAGCAAACTGGCTCTTGTCCAGGCGAACCTTGTAAAAGACCTGCTTGCAAAAAACGGCGTGAAAACTGAACTGAAAATCATCAAGACAAGCGGGGATACATTCACAGATCGACCCCTTCATGAAGTAAAAGGATTCGGGGTTTTCGTTCGTGAGATTGATGATGCAATGCTGACAGGTAATGTTGATATCGCAGTCCACAGCATGAAAGACGTTCCAACAGAACGCCCCCCGGAACTTACAATTGCCGCTGTGATGAAACGTGACTCTCCTTACGATTTTTTGCTCATGCGCAATGGGGCAACGTTAAAAGAATTGCCGGTCGGAGCGGTCATTGGGACAACAAGCCTTCGCAGGCGGGCGCAACTTTTGAGATTCAGGCATGACCTGAATATAAAAGACCTGCGGGGAAACATCGACACGCGGCTTCGGAAACTGAAAGAAGGGCAGTACGATGCAATACTGATGGCGCAAGCCGGGCTTGAGAGGATGAAATGGGATATTGCGGGAGAGCGCTTGAATCCTGACGATTTCGTTCCATCTGCAAACCAGGGGACTGTAGTGATTATCACGAAAAAGGATTCTCTTGCAGAAAGAGCGGTAAGAATGCTGGATGACGAGACGACAAGGCTTGAAACGAAAATCGAACGCATTATTATCGGGATTCTTGGCGGCGGATGTCTTGTGCCCATAGGCGCTTTTGCACAAACGGAGGGCAATAAAATTCACGTGCGCTGCGAGGTTCTCTCTATGGATGGGAAACACTGCGTAAAAATAGATGAATTTATAAACCCCGCCGAATATGAGCAGGAAGCTGTTCGCATCGGGAACGAGTTGAAACATAAAGGCGGAGAAAAACTTGTTGATGAAGCAGTAAAAATGTTCGCAGCAAAACGAGGATAATATGACCGGGAAAGTATATCTTGTGGGCTCAGGTCCTGGTGACCCCGAGCTTTTAACAATAAAAGCAAAAAGGCTCATAGAAAGCGCTGAAGTCGTCCTTTACGACCAGCTTCCGGGGGAGGCAATTCTAAATATGTTGCCGGAATCTGCTGAAAAGATTGATGTCGGGAAATATGCCGGAAATCACAAACTTTCCCAGTGGCAGATAAATGAACTGCTTGTCAAAAGGGCAAAAGAAGGCAAGCTCGTGGTGCGCCTCAAGGGTGGAGACCCGTACCTTTTCGGACGCGGGGGGGAAGAGGCGCAGGTGCTTGTAAAAGAAGGTGTCGAGGTTGAAATCGTGCCTGGAATAACTTCCGCAATCGCAGTTCCGGCTTATGCGGGAATTCCGATAACGCATCGGGATTACGCTTCCATGGTGATTTTTATCACCGGGCATGAAGACCCGGATAAGGAAGATACGGCGCTTGACTGGGAACTCCTTGCGCGCTTTCAGGGAACGCTTGTTATCCTGATGGGGGTAAGCATGCTTCCGCGCAATGTGAAAGAATTGGTAAAACATGGAAAATCAATAGATACTCCAGTGGCAGTTATAGAGAGGGGCACGCGCCCCGACCAGCGCGTTACAATAGGAACGCTTGCAGATATTGTCGGCCTGTGCAAACAACGAAAAGTAAAAGCGCCTGCGATTACGGTTATTGGTGATGTGGTAAAACTCCACCACGAACTTACGCGTTAAAAAAAGATCACGATGAAATCAATCGCCATTATGAGACCTGCCGGATATCTGGCAGATTCAATCAAACTCGCAAAATCAATGGGATTCAATACTATTACCGCGCCCATGATTGACGTTGTGGATAAGACCGATGCTAATTTTAAGGGGTTTGTTGAACGTGTCATGAAAGGGGAGGTGGATTATGTTATATTCACAAGCGCAAACGGAGTTGAGTTCACGCTATTAAAACTGGATGAGCCGGATGAGTTCATCAAATATCTAAATAATGCCCATGTGATTGCAATCGGTCCAATGACTAAAAAAGCCCTTGAAAAAATCGGAATTCGTGTAAGTATCATCCCAGATTCGTATAGTTCGCTCGGGCTTGTTGAGCAAATGAGCGGAATTGAGGGGGCGGTTATCGAGATTGCCCGAAGCAGCCACGGGGCGCCGGAACTTGTGGATGGTCTCCTGAAAAAGGGGGCGGTGGTGCATGAGACGCAGGTGTACCAGTTAATAAGCCCGAAGGATGAGAGGCATGCTGGGCTTATGAAGCGGGCGCTTGCCGGGGAAATTGATATATTTGCGTTCACAAGTTCGATGATGGTGAGGAATTTTATGGCGATTGCGGATGAAATGGGAGTGAAGGATGAGCTTGTTGGGATAATGAATGAAAAGACTGTGGCTGCAATAGGGAAACCCACTGCCGATACTTTATCTGGATATGGGGTATATGTTAAGGTAATGCCGAAAGAGTATACTTTTGCGGAACTGCTTCTTGAGTGCAAGAAGCGGGATTGTTAAATCAAGAAATAAATTCATGCATAAGTCAATTGATAACCTAAAAGTTATAAGCAAAAAGCACATTTCAGTGTAATAAAGAAATTATTATGCAAAAGATAATTAAAACTGAAATTTATTTCGATGGCGAATACTACTGTGCCAGAACAATGGATATTGACGTGTTTACTCAGGGTAAAAC
>JBAQYK010000412.1:0-6199 GCA_049299995.1 Candidatus Methanoperedens sp. | reverse complement strand
GAAATGCGCTACAAGCACACCGACTATCAGGTAGAAAAACACATCATGTATCACCAGCGCCCATTCATGCGTCCATGGAGAGATATACGATGGGAACATCAGTATGAAGCCCGATACGCCCATGAATATCATGAACCACACAGCCATAAGCCAGTAGACCATAATCTTCTCAGTGGGATTGTGAAAGCCCAGCTTTGGTTTATCCTCGGTCAAACCAAGGTAATATTTAAACAGCCCTATTGCCTCCCTGATATCTCTGAGGCTTACCCATATACTGCTTTTTCTGATTGCAAACATGTGGTAGGATACATGGAATACAGCTAAAATCACAAATATCCCCGCTGCAAATCTATGAACAATTCTGAATGCGTCTATGGTTGTAGGAGGTATTACCATCCAACTGAACCACTCTATTTTCATGAGCGGCAGCCCTGTAATGATAAATAGAAACGTGAGTGTAATCAAAGTATGATGCTCGAATCTTTCCGGCTCTCCCCACCTGAGAATCTTCTTATCCTCTTCAAGCATCTCTTCAATCTTCTTTTCTTCCTCTTCAATCTTCTTTTCTTCCTTAATTATCTCTTCCATCTGTTCTTCAATAGGAATTTTGTTCATTTCTACACACCCCCTTCTGGTTTAGCCATAGCCTTTTCTTCCTCTTCTCTGGCTTTTTCCCTGCGGTGTGCTATATAGGACATGCCCACCATTGCGCCTACCGCAGCTAGCGTGAGTACAGTGCCAGTAGGTTCGATCAGGTCTTTTAATTGCATGGTCGTGGGCTGGGTAGTGGGTACTTTATGGTAACCAAGTTCCTCAGGCGGAACGTCTGTGACCATGAATACGGATGTGCCCTCATTCTCATCATCTCCGTATATGTAGCCATTTATCTTATCCCGCTTTTCCACGGCTTTAGCCAGCATCTCATCTCGCTCCCCAAACTCTAAAGCATGAGTCGGGCACGCCTGGACGCATGCAGGCATCAAACCCTCTCTTATCCTGTCAGGACACATGGTGCATTTGTAAGCTTTGTTGGTAGCCGCATCGTACCTCGGAATCCTGAAAGGGCATACTGCCACGCAGTACTTGCAACCTATGCACTTTTCCACGTCAATAACCACTGGCCCATCATCGTACTTGGTTATGGCGCCCACAGGGCATACGTTCCTGCATGTAGGATTCTGGCAGTGCATGCACCTTTCCTGTGCAAACCTCCACTTGAAATTCTCGCCATCGCCTGTACCCACGAATTTAACCAGAAGCCATGTTCTTGGACTCAAATCCGGAGGATTTGTCCACTCGGTTCCTTTTGCAGCGCTCAACGTTGTGGTCTCGGCTTTGAGTTCCCACCATCTCTTGCAGGATACCTGACAGGCTCTGCACGCGATGCATTTTGTTGAATCGAATTTTATAGCTTTTGCCATTTCATTCACCTCAGGCTTTCTCCACCTTACATAAACATGCTTTATATTCCGGTATGTGAGCGCTCACGTCCACGGCATCTATAGTCAGGTCGTTTGCACTAACACCTGTGCTTAAGCCCCTGAATCCCCAGTGCCACGGCATTGCGACTTCATGAATGGTCTTATTGTTTACAGTGAGCGGTTGAATCCTGTCTGTAACTATGCACTTCATAATTCTCCCCTCCGGCGCCCTTGCGGTACTTACTTTTACGTAGTCCCCGCTCTGGACTCCGATTTCCAAAGCAAGCGCGGGGCTTACCTCAACGAACATCTCGGGATGGCATTCCACAAGCCACGGCAGGTTTCTTGTCATTGCGCCAGCCTGCATATGCTCGGCAAGCCTGAAGGTCGTGAGCACATGAGGATACTGGTCTGAGGTGCCGGTGGCAAGCTGTTCGTAGTACGGGTAAGAACTTCCCCACATGGTCGGATACTCTTTTGCCAGTTCAGCATCCGGGCTTTCTGCAGGCTCATTATGCATGGGCATTCCTGCGCTCAGGGGATTTGTTGAGGGCTTTGTCGGGTCGTATAAAGGCTGCGACCAGATAGCTGCTTTATCCAATCCCAGCCATGTATTCTCATTCATAGCAAACCAGCCAAAGAAGGTTTTTACTCCGGGGTTACTCTCTTTTGTATTATACAGCACTCTCTGGTTATCCATCCAGCTCCATGCCCAGTTCTTGAAATAACCGTATTTAGCATCCTCCTCATCAACTGGTCTGGCATCACGTCTCTTGGGCATTATACCGTCTATGTCAGGTCGCAACGCTGGGTCATAGGAATTCCTGTAGAGCACATTGGCTGCGCTCTGGAATAATGTAGTAGTGCCGACTTTTATGCTTTTTGCTCCCATCTCTTTATAGACGGATTCTGCATCTCTTCCGAATTTCGAGGGCCATGCAGCATCGGGATTGGTTGGGAAATCAACGCCGCCTATGGTTCTCTTTACAACTTCTTTTGTTTCCTCCCCAAACTTCTCTGAGGGAAGCTTTGTCCCGGCATTCTTCAGGGTAAATCTTATTTTCTCATATAACTCAGTTAAATAAGTTAACTCTTCCTTGCACTCGCCGGGCGGGTTTACCGCCTTCCAGCGCCACTGTATCCATCTTCCAGTATTAGAAATGCTTCCGGACCTTTCCACCTGCAATGAACCGGGCAGCAATATGTCAGCAAACCAGGCAGTTTCGGTTTCGAAGAGTTCGTTTACCACTACAAAGAGACCTTCCTTTGCCAGAGCCCGTCTTACAAGACCGGCATTGGGCATGGATACTGCCGGGTTTTCACCATTACAGATAAGGACTTTGATTTCACTTTTTAACATCTTATAGAACAATTTTACTATCGGATTCCCTGAACCTACGGGCAAATCACATACTATAGACTCTTTATCCGGGTCCACGCCCGGCCATGTACCTGCATAGCAGCCCCAGTGATATTCGAGGGCGTTCCATGTCGGAAAGTGTCTATTATAATACCTCTGCTCGAATTTGTTGTATGAAGTGTCATCATCGTTAGCCTTGACCGCTTTTGGAGCGTCAGAACCGCCGCGCTTTGCAGCATCAAAATTCTTCCACTTCTGGTATCTTCGTAATATTTCTTCGAGGGAGTTCTTAAAAGGGGTTGATGAGGTTGGCGAGTACCACGATACTGCGCCAGGTTGTGCCCGATAACCTGCAATTATATGCATGAGTAAGTTCTGGTCAGTAGAACCCTGGACATTGCTAATCCCGCGCAACGCGTTAACACCCCCGCCGGGTACGCCTATGTTTCCCAGCAATAGCTGCAGGATTGCCTGCGCCCGAATCGCCTGGACTGCATTGGTATGCTGCGTGGTGCCCATGGCGTAGTATATATTGCCAGGTCTGTTCTTTGGGTCTGTATATGTATCAGCCACAAGCAAGAATTTGTCTTTCTGCATCCCGGAAATTCTGGAGACTTCTTCCGGCGTATATTTAGCAACCTGAGCCTTAAGTTTCTGGAATATTGAACCGGGGTCATCCAGTCCAACCAGCTTTCCATCAAGGTCGTAGGGTGCATTGGTTCTATTCTCTATATACGATCTATCTATGCGTTCAGGCTTCTCGTACAGCAGGTAGCGAATAAACCCGAGACAAACAGCCGCCTCTGCGCCAGACCTGTATCTGGCGTGGATATGCGCCATGGCACTGGTTTTATTGTATCTCGGGTCCAGGTGTATCACTATGGCATTGTTATCTTCGACAGCTTTTATCACCCACCTGAATTCCATGGAATGGGATTCTGCGGGGTTGCTCATTATAAGGAAGCATTTGGAGTTCTTGGCATCTATTATATGGTTATTCATCGCCCCGAAGCCAAAGGTATTTGCCAGTCCCACGACGGTCGATGCATGGCACTTCCTTGCCTGGTGTTCTACATTATTTGAGCCAATCAATGAAATCATTTTTCTTCCCAGGTAGCATTCTTCATTATTCCAATAAGACGAACCAAGCCATGATATCGGCGAGTCTTTGCCTATGTAATAATAATCCTCTTTTCCTGTAACCGGGTTGGTGCGCTTGTAAGGAACATTTGCTGTGGCGTCTTTAATCTTTGAAGCTATTGCGGAGTAGGCTTCCTCCCATGAAATCCGAACCCATCCCGGGTCTTCGTTCTCTCCCTTTTTCGGGTTTGTCCTCTTCATCGGGTATAAAACACGGCGGTCGCTGTTCACAAGCTGGAGTAAAGCGCTCGCCTTGCTGCACAGCGCGCCTTCGTTTATCGGGTGATAGGTATCCCCTTCTATCTCAATGATCTTCCCTCTCGCCGAAAAATCCCTTTCCAGATTCTTTGCATAGATGTCCCCTTCCCTCAAGTCTGATGAGCTTCCTTCCAGCGCGGTTACTATTAAGCCGCAGCCGCCTGAACAGTACGGACAGATGCTCGGGGTCTTCCTGCCGCGCTTATAGTTCAGCATCCTTCCTCTTTTGGGAAGGTCTGCGATGACAGTGCTTTTAGCTTCTGACACCATGCCCAGAGCGAATGAGGCTATTGTTGCCGTTCCACATAGCTTTAAAAAGTTCCTTCTGTTAATATTACAAGTATCCGAAATATTCTGATTCAATCATATCACCGCCAGTCTCCAGCCATTTTCCCGTTTTTAGACGATCAATTGTAAGTCGCATGCGCTTTTTAAAAGTTTGCCGGAAAAGTTATTCCTATGTTGTAGTATATTAAAATATGTCACATTTGTTTATATTTAATCATTATATTTAGCTAATTAAAGACAACTTATACAATCAATGAAAAAGCCGGGACTTTTCGGGGCTTAAAAAATCAATAGCCAGAGCCTGTGAGAATCCGGATGGAAAAACGTTTGATTTCGAGTTGCAGGCATTATTTTACCCTGAGCGCCGCCCAGATTACAGTAGAAAAGAATCCCATATAAACGACAACTACAAGGAAATATGAAAGTAATGCCGTCGAAAACGATGAAATGCTTTTGACCATGCTAATCGCCAGAATACTTGACGGGATTGCCGAGAACGAAACTGCGACAAAAAACGAAGCTATATTTATGATTTTTTTTGTGTTTTCGTTTACTTCTTTCTGGACAAGAATATAATATGTAATTGAAAATAAAGCAAAAAATATGAAAATCATTGTTACTGCAGTATCTTTCATGCCAATATATTTGCTATACAAAGCTTCAGGAGTTTTGAAAGCAACTATTAAAGAACCGACTATTAATAAAATCTCAATTAATTTTGTTTTTTGGGCGATATCATTTAAATAAAAAATCTCTGACAATTTAGTATGACTTACTTTTAATTGTTTTATTTGCCGTTCCATTTTAATCACAACTCCAAATTTATTTATTATATATCAGTTGGTTTATCGGATGGCGAATGAATTACAAGGTATTGGAGACGGAAAACCTGAGTTGCCGACCCTCGGTTTTAAGGAAACCCGGGTTTTAAACCTCTCATGTCGCTCACTGCTTATTTCTTAATTTCTTCGACTTTTGTAATCCCCTCGCTTCCTTTCGTTACAGACTTACCCATTAATTTCTGTCTTAATAACTCAAGGCTTATCTTGCTCTTAGCTGTAAGTAAATAGATGATAATCGCCCCAAAACCTGTGGCTATTCCGCCTATCAGCAGGAAATTCAGAGGTTCTTCCTTGACTTCCAGCAATCCTTTCTGCCCGAGGATCTCAACAGTATAATTCCCAGGCAGGGCTTCCTGCCGCGTGAAATTAATCTCTTTTATCTCTCCGGGAGCAAGAGCCACAGACCTGTTGTCCACTACACTGCCGTTAAGAATAAGCTCCACATCGCGCGTGTCCGCTTTCGTTCCCGCATTTGTAATATTAGACCTCACCAAAGCCTGCTCGTTTGTGAAAACCGAACCCGGCACGATGCTAATATCAAGCGCCTTATATTCCGAGAACGGGAGCCTGATGTTAATCTCCCTGGAAACGCTTACATATTTGTCCTTTGAAGCCCCGAGATTGTGCGTGCCGCCCACGCTGAAAGTGTAATTCAAAAAACCTCCGGCATCGGTAGTTCCGATACCCGAATTATCGAATGTAACACTGGCGCCTGCAACTGCACTTCCGTTTGATGTGACTTTTATTGACACCGCTGCTCCCTGGTCGATTATGGCAGGTACTTCGATGCTCAGCCTGTTATCCACCCATTCCGAGACCTGTATCGTCTTTGTCGCCTTTTCATATCCCAGTTTGGTTGTCGTAATATTATGCATGCCGCTGCGGGTAAG
>JBAQYK010000411.1:0-9959 GCA_049299995.1 Candidatus Methanoperedens sp. | reverse complement strand
GGAATTATTCCATCATGATTTTCCCGAACCGGAGCTTGCCCATAAGCTATGACCTGAATAATCTAACCAGTTACACTAATAGTAATGCGACCATAACCTTCAACACATCTACACGACCAAGATGGGTATTTGGTTACGCATTGAATAATAATGCTGCTGGCTTTGAGAATTTGAATATAATCACTTACCTGATGGAGCCCGGAGATATTATAGGTAAAGACCGCCCCATGCCTTCCAATATGAGCGCATTCCGTCAGCCGCAGCAATCAGATACCTTTACTCCATCAACAGGTTATTATAATATCACTCTCCCGGGTTCGGCGCAGGGATTAGGTGCAAACATACTGTTGTTCGCAACAGCCTATAACAAGTCTGGAGATGGCAAATATTACGGGGCATTCAAAAATATAACCATGAACTATTCAGCATCAAATGTAGAGAACTTCAATTTCACGCTCTGGGAACTAATAGGAAATGCAGAAAACATCAGCGTAAATAATATGGGTATTCAAGGTCCAAACACTCAAAACATTACAACCAAACAGCTTCCTTTCCAGTTGTTGAATGGAACCCAGAATCTAACCAACCAGTTTGCACATATCGAAATAGAGGTTAATTACTCGGCAAACAGCAGCGCGCATTTTAAATGGATGGTGGATGTTTCACAATCAGCCAACGGTTCGTTCTCCATCCCCGCAATCAGTGCGAACATACGAAAGATTAACGTATTCACGCAAAACTTTGCGCCGATAAAGACTTCAAAGAACACAACTCAACTGGCAACGCCGCCTGTTAATATCACACTGACATCGTTTGGTAATAAAAAGCCGGATGGAAATGCGTTTTCAGGCAGCACCTTTATTGACATGCTGCTGAGCAAGCCCGAATGCGATGTCCCGGTACCCGCATCAGGCTGCTCATTAATGCCCGACCCGACAACAGGACAGGCTGAGGGCGAATTTAATCCCTTCAAGACAGTTCTGGGCGGCGGCAAGATAAGCCTGAGAATAAAACAGGTAAAGGCGACCGGCAACATAACAGTGCATTACAAGAACGTTGACATGCTGGCTTCAGGACCGCCTGACGCTTTATTCGATGAAAGCGCATCTTCATCTCAGAGCGGCTCCACAATAGAGGAGGCGTGGAGGTTTGGAAGCAAGGGTCCTGAAATCTATGATGAAGTTCTTATTGGAGTTCCTATCACTACAAGTGGTTTTTCAGGCATTAAAATCGGGAAACTCTACGATGAGAACTGGAATTCGGTATGGAACATTACCGATACTAACGCTGCAAATACAGTGCCATCAGATTACAGCGCATTCCCCCCGTTATGGTTCAGCTCAACAGGTCCGACTTGCAGTACCACGGATAATTCCTCCGCATGCTATATCGATTCAACAAACGGCATTCTCTGGCTGAGGATACCGCACTTCTCAGGCGTAGGTCCCACGGTTTTGAGAACAACTACCTCTTCAAGCGGTGGAGGCAGCAGTGGCAGCACGGGTGGTAGTGGAGTGACTACATCAGAGCCTTCTGCCAACATAGCAACTGCTGAAAGGTATGACAAGAGCCTCATAGCAAATACGCCTGTCACTTACACCTTCAAAGCGCCAGAACACGGCATCTATGAAATCGCTGTTACAGGCAAGGAGAATGAAAACGATGTTGCCATACGGGTTGAGGCGCTTAAAGGCACAGCAAAAGGAGTTACGACAGCCGCGCCCGGAGCAGTGTACAAGAACCTGAACATCATCGCTGGAACCACAAGGATAAAAGAGGCTATTATCAAATTCAAGGTTGAGAACTCATGGCTTGCCAGCAACAACCTTGCGGGCAGCGAGGTCGTGCTGATGAGGTGGGATGGGAGCAAGTGGAATCCACTTGAAACCAGCGAAAAGGGCAAGGACAACACCTATACCATCTTCGAGGCAAAAACCCCGGGTTTCTCAAGTTTCGCCATAACTGGACTGAAGGCAACTGCGACACCCACAGCAACGCCTGCCGTCGGGATAACAGAGGCTCCAGCCAGACCGGGAGAAACTGCGATTTCGACACCCACAGCAGTCCCGACAAAGAAGGGTATACCAGGGTTTGAAGCAACAATGGCTGTTCTTGTAATATCATTGTTAGCAGCCTCTTTAATCAACGATAGAAAGAGAAGATAGGGCAAAAAAACACTATCGCTCACACGTATGGCAAGCCATACGTGGATATTCTTTTTTTCATTTTTTTATGCGGTAACAACATCTTCTCACCAAAATGATTATGCTTGCCGTAAACAATACCCAGACAGGCAATGAATAGTAAAAACATTAATAAGCTCTCAGGAATTGTGTGGAAATTCGGCGATAACATCGATACAGATGTCATTATCCCGGGAAAATACCTGCGTTCTACTGATATGAGCGTCTTTGCATCCCATGCCATGGAAGGGATAGACCCACAGTTCTCACAAAAAGTACAAAAGGGCGATATAATCGTTGCAGGCAAGAATTTCGGATGCGGCTCATCCAGGGAACAGGCGCCTCTGGCGCTCAAACACGCCGGCATCGCATGCATCGTGGCAGAATCATTTGCAAGGATATTTTTCAGGAACGCAATCAATGTTGGCTTGCCGATTATAGAAGCAAAAATAGATTGCGAAGAAGGAGATATTATCGAGATATATCCTGGAAAAGGACTTGTGAAAAATAAAGATAAAACGTATCATGCTACAAAGCTCCCCGGTTTCCTGCAAGAGATACTGGCAGACGGCGGGCTTGTGGAACACAGGAAAAAGGCGGCTGTTTGAATGATATTTCCTGCTGATTATAAGGGCGTGGGGGTAACACGGACAGACCCTTCCGGGCGAATCGGGAGTCCCATATATTTTACAACAGAGTACCTGATTGTGGAACTGCCGGGAACCTATAAGATATACAGGGTGAAAAGCGAAGGCGAAGGGCTTTTGAAAAAACTCGTTTCGCTTGAACTCTTGGCAAAAGGGAACCAGATAAAAAAATTTGAAGAAAAACTAGATTCCCATGACAGGACGAAACTTATTGAATCCGCCATTCCTTTGTGCAGGGGAAACGTAAACACAATTATTTTTGAAGGCATGGACAGGCATATAACTTTTGTGCAAAACCCAAGCCTTCATGAGGTCATGGAAATAGAGATAATAGACATTTCACCTCCTGAGCCGCCGTGGCTGGCGTTTGCCATACAGAGACTTACCAGAAGCGGTATATTGGGTGAACTCAACATCAGGTTCACGACAAAACTCATAGACCTTCGCCAATTTGAAGGCGAGAAAATAGTTTTCCCCTGCTACGCCTCTGAACTTAAAGGAAAACATCTTGACACAGATACGGATATCGAAGATAATTCCACTCTTGTCGGTTGTGATATCTCAAAACAGATATTCGAAATCCGCTTCCCGAACTTCACATATAAGCATATCAACATGTGCCCCCTCAAAACAGAACTTTACATGCCCACAAAACCGTTTATCACACGATGCTGCCAGAGCAAAAAATCAGGCATGGTGAACCTGAACGGAATAGACGGCGCAGTAGTCCACTGGGGCGCGTCCGAGTACGAGATAGTGGATGCGATAAGGATGCTTGTGAAGGTTTTAAAAGGTATTAAGGAAAACAATAAGGATAATAAATAATTTGATAAAAATGAAGCTGGCAGTTATTCCGGGGGACGGCATCGGCAGGGAAGTAATACCGGCGGCGTTGTCGGTGCTGGACGCATTTGGCATGGATATAGAGAAAGTGCCTCTTGAGATTGGTTATGGCAAATGGGAAAGGACAGGAAGCGCGCTCACAGATGAGGATATGGATATCATAAAAAAATGCGATTGCGTGCTGTTCGGAGCCATTACAACCCCGTCTGACCCGAATTATAAAAGTGTGTTAATGCGCCTTCGGAAAGAGCTTGATTTATATGCTAACATCCGTCCCTTTGCGCCCCTGAATACCGTTAAATTGCCATGTAATACTAAAGACTTTGATTTTATTATAGTAAGGGAAAATACCGAGGGCATGTACTCAGGCGTGGAGGAATTGCATGAGGATGCAGCATACACCACGAGGATTATAACCCGCAAGGGCAGCGAGAGGATTGCGGAACATGCCTGCAGGATCGCAAATGAAAGAAAAAATCGGTTAACCATTGTTCATAAGGCAAATGTATTGAAATCAGATTCGTTTTTTCGTGGTGTCTGCATAACTGTTGCAAAGCGAAGGGGTATATCATATAATGAGATGCTCGTTGATGCCATGGCATATGATTTGATTTTGAATCCACAAAAATATGATGTAATTGTGACCACAAACCTTTTCGGGGATATCCTCAGCGATGTGGCAGCCGCCATAGCAGGCGGGCTTGGGTTGTGCCCGAGTGCGAATATTGGCGACCGCTACGCATTTTTTGAACCCATACACGGCAGCGCCCCTGATATTGCAGGAAAAGGCATTGCTAATCCGATAGCTGCTATCCTCAGCGTTAAGATGATGCTTGAATGGATGGGAAGAGCAAACGAAGCGGAGTCTATCAGGAGGGCGATAAATAGCGTTCTTCAGCAAGGGATAGTAACGCCCGACCTTGGAGGTTCATATTCAACGGTTGATGTGTCCGGTGCGATCGCAGGACTGGTTTAAAAAATGTTTTTGATTAACTTTATTTTTGCAGCGTAAATGATATATAAATACATCTCATTAAAAGAAAGGGATTTGTTTAAAAACCCCAACCTTAAACATGATGGGTGATCATGAGCGGAAAAAACGACAAAAAACCAAAACATATACATGAAATTGGAAAACTAATCTGGGTAAGTTTTGCATTTGCAACAGTTACATGGTTTTTTGATTCTATTTTGGATTCTCTTATTTTCCACGAAGGTACCCTCAGTGAACAAATATTTACTCCGACATCTCATGAATTCTGGACACGCTTATTATTTGCATTCATTCTTGTTATTTTTGGTGCTTATTCCCAGTTGAATGCAACAAAGCGCATGCATGCGGAAGATAAACTGCGTGAAGGAGAACGCTTTCTGGCAAGTATCTTTGCAAGCATACAGGACGGCATTGGAATACTAGATAAAGATATGAACATCCTGCGGGTCAACCCCACCGCTGAAAGGTGGTATCCTCATTCTGCGCCGTTCGTCGGCAGGAAATGCTACGAAGCCTATCACGGCAGAAACAAGCCTTGTGAGGTCTGCCCGGCCTTGAAAACCCTTGAAACAGGTGAATCCGCCTACGAAGTCGTGCCCAAACATGGACATGATGGAAAGGAAGTTGGATGGCTGGAAATCTATAGTTTTCCTCTGATGGATACAACAACAGGGCAGATGAGGGGAGTGATTGAATATGTACGTGACATAACCGGGCGCAAGCGGGCGGAGGAGGCGCTGAAGCTGTTCTCGGAGGCAGTGGAAAATGCGCCTGACGGGGTTCAAATTACCGATATTGAGGGTCATATAATCTACTCAAACAAGTCTGTAGAAGAAATATACGGTTTCTCTCCTGAAGAATTAAAAGGAAAGCATGTTAATAAAATGAATTCAGACCCTGAATTTGCCAGTAAAGTGATAATTCCAGGTATTAAAGAGACAGGACGCTGGTCTGGCGAACTCATGGTCAGGCACAAGAACGGGAAAATATTCCCTATCATGCTAACTACTTCCATAGTCAAAAACGGTAACGACAAACCTATAGCGATGGTAGGCATAATCCACGATATCACGAAGCGCAAGCAGGCTGAAGAAGAAATCAGGAAATACGCCGGAAAGCTTGAAGAATCCAACCGCATTAAGGAACTTTTCACTGACATCATGCACCATGACCTTTTAAATCCCCTGAACATATCCAAAGGATTTGTTGAACTTCTACGTGAAGATGAGAGCGTTCCCGTGAAAATCGCCAACATGGAGATAATTGAAAGAAACCTGACAAAATGTATGGAATTGATAGAGAGCGCCACAATGCTTTCGAAACTTGAGAGTTTGGAACATATTGAATTTGAAGACATGGATTTAAAAGACGTAATAGGGAAAGTTACTGAAAACCTTTCTTCCATGGCTGACAGGTCTGGTATGAAGATTGAAAACAACATAAATCAGAGCATGCCAGCCAGAGCTAACAAAATAATTGAAGATGTTTTTGCCAACATAATATCCAATGCCATAAAGTATGCCTCGGAAGGAAAAAGGATAATACTGGACAGTGAGAATGAGGGCAGGGTATGGAAGATAAGGGTGGCAGATTTCGGGGAAGGCATCCCAGACGTATTTAAGACTGCAATTTTCGAGAGATTCCAATGGATGGAAAAGAAGGGCGTGAAAGGTTCGGGTCTTGGGCTGGCGATTGCGAGAAAGATTATGGAATTCCACAAAGGCAGAATATGGGTGGAAGATAATCCCGAAGGCGGGGCAATTTTTATCGTGGAGATTCCGAAATCATAAGGCACAAACGCAAAACTGCCTGGTAATGTTACAATCTCCGGCACAGGTAAACTGTAGAATAAGGCTTGAATATTAAAAAATAAAATTTGAAGTAAGAAAGCCTAACTTTTATTAGGGGGGAAGTCAAATTCTTACATAGGAGTATTGTGCCAGATATTAAACACAACAAAATGGTGGAAAAATGAAAAAAAATATTATATTTTCTTTAATAATTTTAATATTTATTTCTATATTTAGCATAAATTATTTAATTAATATTCCAGAAGAGCCCAACAAAATTAACGACACGATTAATACCAACGGTATTACAGATACGGAGATACTCATCGGTTCTTCGTCTGCTCTGACGGGGCATGCGAGTTTTCTGGGAACGCAGTACATTCACGGTTCCCTGGCGTATATAAATGAAATCAATGCCAATGGGGGGGTACACGGCAGAAAAATCAAGCTTGTAACTTATGATGACCAGTACGACCCTGCAAAAACAGTAGCAAATACTCAAAAATTGATACTGGAAGACAAGGTCTTTATTTTATTTGATTATGTTGGAACGCCTACAAGTATCAAGATTATAGACATGGCAGATGAGGCTAAAGTCCCTGTACTGGGGTTATTTACGGGCGCTGAAGAACTCAGAACTCCAAATAGACCATATATTTTTAATGTCCGCGCATCGTACTACCAGGAAACCGAAGCTGCTGTTGATTATTTTGTTAAAAAATTCGGTTTCAAAAAGATAGCTGTTTTTTACCAGGACGATGCCTTTGGACTGGCTGGATTAAGAGGGGTGGAAATCGCATTAAATAAATATGAACTGAAGCCGGTTGCTACTGGTACGTTCGTTCGCGGTACAGAAGAGGTGGATAACGCCCTGCAAACGATTAAGAGCGCAAATCCGGAAGCCATTGTTATGATAGGTACATATACGCCGCTGGCAAAGTTTGTGAAACGTTATAAAGAACTTGGCTTAGACCCTTATTTCCACACCGTATCTTTTGTTGGGGCTGATGCTTTTGCTTTGGAACTTTCAGGGAACAGTATAAACACATCAGACAAAATTATCGTAACCGAGGTTGTTCCCGACCCCTATGAAACATCTGCAATTTATCTTAAAGCTGTTAACGATTATAGACATCTGAGTGCAAAATATTTCCCTGAGGATAAGCCCAATTACGTGGGTCTGGAAGGATACATAAATGCCGTCGTTCTGGTAAAGGCATTGGACGAAACGGGAAGGGAGTTAAACCGGGATACGTTTATAAAAACAATAGAATCTTTGAACGATTATGCCGTGGGTATAGGAATTGCGGTTAATTACGGAACTGGCGACCATCAAGCCTTTGATAAAATATATTTTTCCCGTTTAAAGAATGGACGATTTTTGTTATTTGAAGCAGATTGACATTATGAATCTAAACTAATATTATGAAATTGCAATATAAATTATTTACTTTCTTTATTATTTTACTCTTAATATTTAGCGCTGCAACTATCATTTTTACATCAACGATATTAAAAAAAGAATTAGAAAACAGGTTAATAGCCCGTGAAAAAATTGGATTGGAGGTTCTGGAGAGCAGGATATTTCCATATATCGCAAATAAAGACTATGTAACAGTAACAAGCATTTTATTTGAGGAGAAAGAGATAAAAAAAGAATCGATATATTATATCGTTGTATATGATAAAAATGAAAGTATCCTGTCACATACGTTTTTAAATGAGATTCCAGAACCTGTAAAACACTATGTTCACGAAGATGCTGGAGATTTTTTTACAACAGAATTCAGAATTAATGATGTTCCAGTTATTGAAATGACCGCCATAATAAGAGAAGGCGCGTACGAGGTCGGGCATCTCTCTATCGGATACAAGAAAGATTATATCGACAATATTGTTTCCCAGATTATAAGGGCGATTGTAAATATAATAATTGTTTTAATGAGTTTCTCAATAATTTTAAGCTTATTTCTAAGTAAATTTATCGTTAAACCGGTTAAAGAATTATCAAGAGGGATGGAAGAGGTCAGTAAAGGAAACTTGAGCCATAAAATAAAAGTTGCCTCGAAAGATGAAATCGGGGAACTGGCAAATGCTTTCAATAAAATGGCTGAAGACCTGGAGATATCACACAATGAACTTCAGGAAAGCGAAAAACGGTATCGTATGCTCTTTGAAAGCGCCGGGGATGGCATTTTTATCCTGGATGCCGAGGGAGAAAAAGCAGGCAGGATTGTAGCTGCAAACCAGGCGGCTGCGGATATGCACGGATATACGGTTAATGAGTTATTGACCCTGAACATAAAAGACCTGGATACGCCTGACGCCGCTAAAGAGGCTCCAGACAGGATTCGGCGCATGTTAAAAGGCGAGAGGATAAAAACAGAAATTACCCATCGCAGGAAGGATGGGGCTGTTTTTCCTGTCGAGATTAGCGCAGGGTTACTTGAACTTGGGAGCCATAAATATATCTTTGCTATTGACAGGGACATAACCCTGCGCATGCAAGCTGAAGAGGCAATTAAAAAATACGCAAGAGAGCTTGAGGAATCCAACCGCATGAAGGAGCTCTTCACCGATATTATGCACCATGACCTTATGAATCCGTTGAACATCGCCAAAGGCTATGCTGAACTTCTCCGTGAGGTTGAGACTGATTCCCGGAAAGCGGTGTACTTTGAAACAATAGAAAGAAATCTAATTAAGGGAATTGATTTGATGGAAAGTACCACCATGCTTTCTAAACTTGAAAAACTGGAAAGTATTGAATTTAAGGAAATGGACTTAAAGGAGGTAATTGCTGGAGTTATCGAAACCCTGAACCCCATGGTGACCAGGGCTCAAATGACGATTGAGAATAATATAAACCCGAGCATGCCCGCCAGCGCCAATAAAATAATTGAAGAAGTTTTTATCAACTTGATATCGAACGCCATTAAATATGCCACTGAAGGCAAAAGGATTGTTGTGGATGGTGCGGATAATGGAGGTTTCTGGAGGATTCGAGTAATAGACTTCGGGGAAGGCATAAGAGATGAGAATAAAACTATGATTTTTGAAAGATTCCACAGAATGGAAAAGAAGGGTGTTAAGGGTTCAGGATTGGGGCTAGCCATTGTCGGGAGGATTATGGAACTTCACAAAGGCAAGGTGTGGGTTGAAGATAATCCTGAAGGCGGGTCTGTATTTGTTGTGGAAATTCCGAAAGACCCCGTATTTAAATACGGGGTATAAAATTCATTATCGCAAAAGCCAGCGTCCCTGCCAGAAGAGGTGAGACAAACCATGCTATTACTATTTTCTTTACAGTTTCGCTTTTCACGATGTGCATACCGCTGTTAGCGCATCCGATTCCGATGACGCCTGCGGCTACGATTTCACCCAGCGATACTGGAACCCCGCGGATTGACGCTATATGGACAATAAATGCTGACGTGAATTCCACAAACGTGGCTCGAATTACACAGAGTTCGGTAATCTCCTTACCTACTGTATCCAGCAC
>JBAQYK010000410.1:0-4959 GCA_049299995.1 Candidatus Methanoperedens sp. | reverse complement strand
AAGGGAGTCCACTATTTCCGATGTTGCAACTATGATGTCAAAATTCCCCAGCCAGTCCCCGCTGGCATCGAAATCGCCTGTCGCTATTCCTGTGGATATGCCCCTGCCATTGCTTTTCTTGATGCTTTCAAAACTTCGGAACCTGTCGTATTTTTCAGAGGCAAGGGCGCGCAGGGGTACGATGTAAAGGGCTTTTCCACGTTTTTTCTCATCAAGTATTGAGCTCAGCATGGCAAATTCTGCAAGCAGGGTTTTTCCTGAGGCTGTGGGGATTGCGGCTACGAGGTTTTTGCCGTCGAGGAGACCTGCTTTGATGGCGTCGGACTGAGGGGGATAGAGGTCGGAGATGCCTGAGTCTTGATAAAATTGGATAACGCTCTCTGGAAGGTTGAGTTTCTGGATTTTCATTCCCTCGCTAAAATGCGGGTATGCTTAAAAAGAATATCTCAATACCTGCATACTTCCGCCTGCACTCACTATGACATGCGTCAATCCCCAATCGACAGTTTTATCTCACAGCAGGTAATTTAAAATTCCGTGGTGTTATGGTGAAATTTAAAAATGTCATACTAATAACAGTTATCGGGCTGGCAGTTCTCTTTTCAGGATGCGCCGGCACTCAGGAAACCCAAGTATCAGAAACAGCAAAACCAACCCCTGTTGCGCAGACTCCTTCAGCACAAACCCCAGCCGCCGAGACCCCTGTTGTCCCCTATCAAGTACAGGTCACTGAAGTTAAAACTATCCAGGATTGCATTAAATCAGCCGAAACAAAACCCTGTTCATCAGTTAATCTGGAAGTTAAGAATAACAATCTTAAGAGCCTTGATTTTAAGATAATTAAAGAGGAAATAGTCGCTAAAAGCGGAAAACAACTCGGCAATAGGTACGACAGGGAGGTCGGATTGAGTAATTTATGCGTGCGGCAGTCAGGAATGGAATTCAAACTTAATACGAATACGAATCAAAACATAGCCATGTGCTATCCTGTAGTCCATAAAAGCGACAGTCCCACGTTAAATGTGGCTGCAATGATTAATGGAGAACGTAAAGAATACAGCTTTGATTTAACCAAATACGGACTCACAGATTAGGGAATATGAATCGTGGTTTGGGATTTGCAAAGATTATGATTATTGCGTAATCCCTGTCACCACATCTTTCCTGAAATCAAAAACAGTGGCGCACTCATTCCTATAACAAATCTCAAGTCTTGAAGTATCTTCCACGACCCCGATATTTGCGGCTGTGTATCCGGCGCTCTCAAAAAGCCGGGCAACTTCCGCCTCATTTTCAGGTAAAACAGTTACTATGAATCCCGTTGCCGGGTGAACCTTTAACCACTGGATAAAATCAATATTTTCCGGCGCCTGTATTTTTTTAAGGTCAACGCGCGCCCCCTTTTTGCTTGTCTCAAGCAGCATTCCCAGCGTGCCTATCAAGCCGGGATTACTGATGTCTTTTCCAGCCGTGACAAGTTTTCTCTCGCCAAGCTCCTGCATCACCTTATATTTTTCACGCACAGCCTCCGGCTCTTTCATGGTCGTGGAATCAAAACTGTACGGCGAATTCGGACCAACTTTCCCGCCCATATCATAAGCTGCGATTATGGAATCACCCGCGCCGGCTGTCCCGCTTCTTATCTCGCAGCCTCTTTTCACAGTGCCTATAATCGCAACCGAGAGCGAGGTATAGGGAGTATCAGGATGCAGATGTCCCCCAACCATCGGGACTCCGAATTTCGCTATCCCGTCCCGTATTCCGCGAAGAAGCTCTTTGCATGCATGTTTATCATCCGATGAAAGGACGTTGACCATGGCGACTGGTCGCCCGCCCATGGCAGCGATATCATTGACATTGACCAGAACGGAAGTATATCCAGCCCACCAGGGACTTGCATTCACAAGACGACCCCAGATTCCATCGGCGGCAAACAGTATGTAATCCTCCCCTCCGATGTCAATTACAGCGGCATCGTCGCCGAAATCCACAACAGCGTTTGAGTATTCGGAGCGCACGCTCTGGAATATGTTAATAAGGTCTGCAATGGGTTTTTTGCGGGTTACGCCCTCGAATTCCCGGATTTCCTTTACGATTTTCTGTAAGTCCATTGAACACTAAACATGCAGGAATGTTAATTATAGTTTTTGTGGATGCACTTTATGAAAAACTTTATGAAAGTTTTATCAAACGACGGGTATGGCACACCATACCCGGACACGCCCTCCCGAGGCGTGACTCGGGACCGCATAAAGCGAGGTGTCGCTTTATGACTTCACACAAAAACCTGCCAGTACATTCTTCCTGAACTCAGAAAACCCGTCCCCAAGTATCGCTTCCCTTGCTGCCTTTACTAATGACTGTAAGTAATGCACGTTATGAATGGACGCAAGCCGAAGCGCAAGAAGCTCGGATTCCTTGAATAGATGATGCAGGTACGCCCTTGTAAAGTTTTTACAGGTATAACACCCGCACTCATCATCAACAGGCGCAAAATCCAGAGCGTATTTACTGCGGGCTATGTCTATGCTTCCTTTCGATGTCATCAAAGTCTGGTGCCTTGCATTTCTCGTGGGGAAAGCGCTGTCAAAAATATCAACACCTGATTCTATCGCTTCAAGCAACTCCACAGGCGAACCTACGCCCATGAGGTAGCGCGGCTTATCCTCTGGAACCAGCGGAACGCTGTGTTTCAGTACATCATTCATTATTTCCTTGGGCTCACCGATTGAAAGCCCGCCTATCCCGTACCCGTCAAAATCCATAGCTACGAGTTCTTCAGCGCACCTCCTGCGGAGTTCTGCGAACGTGCCCCCCTGCAATATTGCAAAAAAGAGCTGACCATGGTTTTGTTCTACATTTTTTGCCCTGTTCGCCCAGTGTATCGTTCTCTTTACCGAAGCCTCAACAACGCTGTATTCCCTTCCATATGCAGGGCATTCATCCAGTATCATGGCGACATCGCTTCCCAGGAGCTTCTGGTTCTCAAGACATATTTCTGGAGTATAGGAGTATTTTTTCCCGTCCCGAAGGTTTTTATAAGTAATCCCTTCATCCGTAATCTTGAAAGGGAAATCCTTGCGTATCATCTGGAAACCCCCGCTGTCCGTGAAAACAGCGCGTTCCCAGTTCATGAATTTATGTAATCCTCCCGCTCTCCGGATGACCTCCATGCCCGGCGCAAGTAACAGGTGAAAGGCATTGCTGATGAGCGCCTGGGTTCCCATATCGTACAGCTCTTCAGGGGTGAGAGTCTTTACGGTCGCTTTGGTTGCAACAGGCATGAAGGCAGGCGTATCCACGACGCCATGGTTTGTTATGAGTTTTCCTGCTCTTGCGCCTGTATTTTTATCTGTATGGATTAGCTCGTACATTTTCTTTTACCTGAATATCAGCATCGCATCCCCGAAACTGTAAAACCTGTATGAATTTTTTATAGCCTCGTTATAAGCCGCCAGCAGACGTTCCCTGCCAGCATAAGCACTTACAAGCATCAAGAGGGTGGATTTAGGGAGATGGAAGTTGGTGATTATTGCGTCTATTTTTGAGCTAAATTTATAAGGCGGGTAGATGAAAAGCTGGCTGAATCCATCATGTTCAACGATTTTTCCATCGACGCATGAGCTTTCAAGCGCTTTTACCGTGGTTGTCCCTGCGGCTATGAGTTTACCTTTTGTCCTATTGATTATTTCTGCATTATCTGAACTGACTGAAATATACTCAGGCTCCATGTTGTGGTCTTCAATATTCATAGCTTTGACAGGTGTAAATGTGCCAAGACCTACATGGAGAGTGACATAAGCTATACTGACCCCTTTTTCTTTTATCATGTTTAGCAGATGTTCTGTGAAATGAAGCCCTGCCGTGGGCGCCGCAATTGAGCCTTTTTCTTTTGAATAGACGGTCTGGTATCTGTTCTTATCATCGAGTTTTTTCTTGATGTACGGCGGAAGCGGCGCCTCCCCGACTTTTTCGAGAATGTCGTTCAGGTTGCCGTTGCTGTTAAAATCAACAAGATACCTGTTGGTGTTGGGGTTCTTTTTAACTTCAAGGACTGTGGCTTCAATCTCGCCGAAATGGAGTTTCGCGCCTTCGTGGATGTTCTTGCCCTGTATGAGGCACTCGTACCCGGCGCAGCTTTCTGAGATTACAAGCACTTCCACGTGCCCGCCTGTGCTCTTTTTACCCTGGAGTTTTGCAGGGATGACGCGGGAATTATTGAGAACAAGAGTATCCCCTTCTTCAAAATACTCAACAATATCGGAAAAATGACGGTGCTCGATATTTTTTTCCAGCACCATCAATCTTGATGCATCCCTGGGTTCTAAGGGCGACTGGGCAATCAGTTCTTTCGGTAGATTATAGTCGAAATCGGAAAGTTTCATCTGGTGCTTAGTTCACATGCCGGGTTAAGTAATTTTCTCGCCTATCAAACAAATGTCTCACTTAACAATAATTTCCTCATACCCAGGGCATCCGTAAAAATAACCTTACACCCATTGACCTTCATCTCGCCTTTTTCCCCTTTATATGCCACGACAAGCGCCATTTCAGGCTGGTAAGTTTCTATAAAAGAGCGCATGCTTCGTTTAATTCTTCCAGGTTCGGCATTTATCTTTACCTCTATTGGAATTATCATATTATCCTTCTCAATCACAAAATCAACCTCTGCTTTTGATTTTGTTCTCCAGTATTTCGGTGCAAAACCCATTTTTATTAATTCCAGGAGAACATAGTTCTCAAAAAGATTCCCGGTTATTTCTGTACTGAAAGCCTTTGCAACCGCATTTCTTAAACCCGTGTCCACGAAATATATCTTTGGCTGTTTTGTGATTTCCTTGTTCTTGTTGGTATAGAATGGCGGCACTCTTATGATAACATAGCTTTTTTCCATGGCGTCAAGATATTTCTTGAGCGTCTGGAACGAGAGGCTTATATCTCTTGAGATATTCTCATAAG
>JBAQYK010000409.1:0-5892 GCA_049299995.1 Candidatus Methanoperedens sp. | reverse complement strand
CCTTCAGCTTCGGATTCGTATGACACCAGTTCGACTCCCATGTTCTTTATTGTGCCAAGTAGCGTCGTCATGTAGCACACGTTTGCCGATGACACAAAAAGGTCTTCAGGACTTATGATGTTATCATGCCCCCCGAATTCCGGAGGTGTGGCAACCTCTATTTCCTGCTTGCTTTCCACGAATTTAAGGTCTGCTTTTTTCTCCCCTTTCCATTTCAATTTGTTGTGATAAAGCCATTTGTCCTGTTCCATAGAATCTCCTGTTTATCTTGATTATAAAATAACTACTTCTTTGGTGGTATTAACTTTTTTGAAATAATGGCGCATTTAAAGGGTATGATTTTGAGTTGGCATGCGCTCTATGGAGTAACCGTTCATCAATAATATCTATATACTTTAAAGATGTAAAGGAAATAGCCACAATTTATTCAAAGTGGCTATGCTCTTAAAAGGTTTAAGAGGGTAGTCATAATTTTGTCAAAGGAGGCTATAATATGGTTAACGAAAAGTTAGCAGAGCTTGTAAAGACATCAAAACCATCTGTGGCTGTAGTCGGGCTTGGTGGTGCAGGATGCAATATTACGACTTGGATAGCAGAAAAAGGAATGGCGGGCGGTAAGATTATCGCAGCTAACACTGATGTAAATCACTTAAGTACAATGAGTAAAGCAGATAAGTTGATTTTACTTGGTGAGAAATTATGCAAGGGACACGGGTGCGGTGGATATCCAGAAATGGGTGCTCAGGCAACCAAAGAAAATCTTGCAGAGATCAGGGCTGAATTGGAAGGAACAAACCTCGTCTTCCTCGTCGCCGGATTGGGCGGAGGAACCGGTACAGGAGCAATACCTGTTGTTGCGGAAGTGACAAGGGAAATTGGATCACTTACAATCGCATGTGTCACGATTCCTTTCAAGATTGAGCAGTTCAGAAGAGAGAAAGCAAGGGAAGCCATAAAGGCACTTTCCGAGAGCTGCGACTCAACAATCGTTATAGATAACTCAAAGTTGAGGGAAGTAGCCGGAAATCTCCCGCTGAAAGAGGCGCTTGCCGTAGCAAACGCACTGGTTGGCGCGTTCGTCAAGAACATAACCGAAACCATCACACAGCCAAGCTTGATCAACCTTGACTACGCAGATCTTCGCGCGGTCATGGAGAGAGGCGGAATATCCGCAATCGGCATTGGTGAAGGCGACGGCGAGGACAGAGTTGCTAAGGCAGTCTCACAGGCACTCGCAGTACCGCTGCTTGACATCTCCGACATGTCTGCCACGTATGGTGTGCTTATTCACATCGTAGGAGGCGAAGACCTGACACTCGAAGAGGTCGCGGTCACAGGCGAGTTAATCATGGACAAGGTCCCCAACACAAAGAGAGTTATCTGGGGAGCAAAAGTCGATGACCAGCTCACTGGCAGAGTACGTGTAATGGCAGTCTTGACTGGTGTCAAGAGCCCATTCATGGAAGGTCAGTAAAGTCTAAAGTGATGTGATATTTCACATCACAAATCTTCTTTTTTTTTAACAGCAATATACATACATTTTTTGCTTACTTTCGCATATAAACTCATCCGAGGACGATGAGTTCGATATCGACAGAAACGAGTAATGAAAACAAGCTCACGGTCGAGGAGTATGTGCGCTATATCAGGATAAAGGAGCAAATCCAGCATATTCTGGATAATGCGAATATGAAAGAGGCGTTGCGTGAGGCTGAAGATTCAATCAATGGGCTGACCGTTGATTTAACTATTAGATACTCTGTAAACAGGAAAAAATCTTAGAGATTGAAATCCCTCTCCCGGGGCAGCACCGCATCGTCGCCTACCTCGATGAGCTTCAGGCAAAGGTGGGAACGCGCTCAGGCGCCTGCAGGCAGAGACCGGCGCCGAACCGGACGCGCTGCTGACGGCTGTGGTGGATAAAGCATTTAAGGGAGAGATATGAATGATTATACGAAACAAAGTAAAAAGCGGATTAATGAAGCAGGAAGAATAAATGGAAATCGAATTCAAAGGGGATAATATAATATTCGACAGGGAGCTTTCCTTACTGGATAGTTTCGTTTTAAGTTTCACAGAACATCTGGAAACGAATAATATCAAATATGTAATTATTTCGGGGTATGTGGCTATTCTTTTCGGGCGGAGCAGGATAAGCGAGGATGTGGATATTTTGATCGAACACATATCCTTTGAGAATTTCTTAAAGTTCTGGTCAGAAATAGATAAGAACTACGAATGTCTCAATACCGGTAACTCTTATGAAGCGTATAACGATTATTTAAACAATCATCATGCCATACGAATAGCTAAAAAAGGAAGTTTTATTCCGAACATTGAACTCAAATTTGTAAAAAATGACCTTGACAGGTATTCCCTTGAAAATAGAAAGCATGTAAAGCTTGCCAACAGGTCATTATACCTATCTCCACTTGAGTTGCAAATCCCATACAAGTTATTTCTGGGATCAGAAAAGGATATTGAAGATGCGCGGTTCCTGTTCAAGCTTTTTAAAGATAATTTAAATCTTGTACTCCTCAAGATGTTTTTGACTAAACTGAAGGTTTCAGATAATAATGCTAAAAGATACCTGGGAGGTTTTGATGAAAATTGATCTGGAAGAATTAAAAAAGGAGAAAGAGACCAATTTCAAGGAACGATTGGATTTCATTGATAGATATGTTGAATGGATAAAAGCCACACCAAATAAAGTATGGTCAAAGCAACATAAAGATTTCATAGACAGTGCATTTCAAAAATCATGATTTTCTAAGCGGATTGGGACACTCTCAGTCATATTATAAAACCCCCCACCCCCTTCGGCGCTCGTCCGGCGGCGCCGTGTGTTTGCGTGAGGGGGGGGGCGAGGCTTCAGCAGGATTGGAGGGGGGCTGAATTTCCATGAAGCGCCTTGATTTTTATAAATTCAGCACGATTAATTTTCGGCGCTTAAGCTCTGAGGAATTGTTATATTATATGAATAACTTATTATAGCATCGAATAGTGATTTTAAATAATAGAGGCATTTTAATGACGGAAGCCATGATAGATATTAAAATTGAAAAGCTTGCTGAAGGGGGCTATCTTGCAACAAGTGACACTTTGCAGGGATTAATCGCACAGGGGAGAACAATCGCTGAGACAATTGAGATTGCCCAGGATGTTGCTAAAAAATTGATTGAGTCTTACATAGAACATGGGGACACGCTTCCATTTGACATTAAGGAAAAAAAGAGTTTCACGATTACCACATCTGTTCCTGTTAGTGTAACTGCATGACAAGACTCCCGTCAATGACAGCATCAGATGTCATTAAGAAGCTTAAGAAGTGTGGATTCGTTTTTGACAGATATGCAAAGGGCAGCCATGAAATCTGGTATAATCCCGATACAAAGAGACGAGTTACTGTCCCCAATCATCCAGGTGCTGATATTCCAAAAGGGACTCTGAGGGCTATAATAAAAGAGTCAGGATATTCGGTTGAAGAATTTGTTAGGTTATAATTTTTTTATTTGGTGACTATTTAGCGCCCCCATCCATCGCGCTCGTCTGGCGGCGCCGTGTGTTTGCGTGAGGGGAGGGGGCGAGGCATTGGCAGGATTGGAGGGGGGCTGGATTTCACGAAGCGCCTTGATTTTTATAAATTTTATACAATAAATTTATGACGCTTCCGCGAAAAACGAACCGCAGAGGCAGAGACGCAAAGCTAAAAAACTGATTTAATCTAACTAATAGCTCTGGCTTCTTCCACAAACTTCTTTAAAGACAAAACGGGTACAACCATAGTATCATCCGGTTTTGATTTCTCTTTTAGGAGCTTGTCGATTATACCGTAAATTTTTGAAGAAAAATACTTTTCACCACACTGTTCACATACTTTCGCCGGCACACTCTTGATAACATACAGCTTTTCCTTTTTCCAGAGGTCGAGGTTTACTGTTTGTTCCTTTACGGCGCCGCCGCAGAACTGACATTTCTCTTCCATTATTTTCTCCTTTTGTAGTCAATCCATTTATCTTTATGGGGACTATAAATAGTTATTATCCTGATAATTGGTGAAAAGGCACAAACTACATGAATCGGTGTACCTTTCTTATCTTTTCCGTATATTAGGCATGAAGGGTATGGTTTATCATCTTCGTATTCTTCAATGATTTCGCCATGAATTATTGCATGCTCGATATCTTCCTTCCATATATCGCGCTCCAAAGCCCTCTCAAGAGCATGCTGGGACATTTCATAATTATCATCTATGATGCTTTGTTTTATTAGCTTGATGTCCATGGGATAACTCTGACATTATGATAGACTTTGAAGTATATAATAATTCGATAAGCGCGGTGAAAGTAATTAGAGAGCGCCCCCATCCATCGCGCTCGTCTGGCGGCGCCGTGTGTTTGCGTGAGGGCGCGAGGCATTAGCAGGAATTGAGGGGGCTGAAATCCCATGAAGCTCTTTGACTTTTATAAATTTAGCACGATTAATTTGTGGCGCATCCTCAAAAAAAGAAACCGCAGATAAACGCGGATGAACGCAGATTTAATGAATCGGCGCCATCATCGCTATCATGTGGCGCAGGAGATGAGGCTGCGCCAGTGGAGGCGCGCGCGGGGAGGGGGCTGGGATTTCAAGAGCGCTGTTAAAGTAATTCCAGCAGATCATTCCTGCTTAAACCTGTTTGATGAAGAATGTCAAGAAGTGTCCCTTTTGCAAGTTCCCGATGCAGTGGAACAACTGTTTTATAGGTTGTATCGGGCGTGACTTTTTGAAGCGAAACGTGACTGCCCTTTTGGCGAACTTCCACAAATCCTGCTTTTTTTAATGCAGCGATAAGTTCTTTACCAGATACTACAGGCAGTTTAGGCATATGCCACTTCAACTGTTGTCCAGAAAGGTTTGGAGGCTTCGCGGGGCAGGTCTTCACCGAAACTTTCGATATAGAGTTCGATGGCTTCCGTGATGTTTGCCTGCGCTTCTTCAAGAGTTTCTCCCTGTGAGGTTACACCAAGCTCAGGGCATCTTGCAACAAAGAATTTGTCTTCCTTTTGAATGGATACAAGGAATGTTCTCATGGTAGCTCTTATATGGTTTATATCTAAATATAATCATCTCTTAGGATGGTAGCGTTTACATTTCCATCCGAGGTGCCGCGCTCGTCTGGCTGCGCCGTGTGCTTGCGTGAAGTGGGGGGCGAGGCATTGGCAGGAATTGGGGGGGCTGAAATCCCATGAAGCGCCTTGATTTTTATAAATTCAGTACGATTTAATTTTCGGCGCTATCTAAAAAAACGATGTTGGTAAAACTACATAAAAACCGCAGATGAACGGTTGCCTGTGGGGCTGCGCCAGTGGGGGCGCGCGCGGGGAGGGGGCTGGGATTTCATGATGCGCCTTGATTTTTATAAATTCAGTACGATTTAATTTTCGGCGCTTCCGCAAAAAACGGTGTTGGTAAAACTACATAAAACCGCAGATGAACGCGGATTTAATGCTTCGGCGCCATCATCATGGTTTTTGCTCACTTCATTAATTGCTATTTATTAATAATTTTATAGAATATTCGAATAAATTCATCATCTTCCATCTTCAAGCCTTCCAATCTTGAAAGCCTTCTCTGAAATCCAGAACTATTTACTTCATCTGGATTATCTAAAATGGATTCGACATATCTATCTCCTAGAGCGTTCACAATTAATAGAATATCATCCCGAAACAATTCGCGTGATATATCTAACCGCATTATTTCTAACGCTCTTCTATTTGTCGTCCCGTACCATACATATTTTGGCAGTCGTGAAATCGATTTTATACATGAAGGGTCCTCAATTTCCATTTCTTTAAAAATATGTTTCAACAAAAGCCATACCGCGTATAAAAACCATGCGCTAAACCC
>JBAQYK010000408.1:0-1598 GCA_049299995.1 Candidatus Methanoperedens sp. | reverse complement strand
GGATGTTTCCCGCCTGAGAACGGTCCTTCGAATCCGAAGTCTTTGAGCCTCTTAACAAGCTGTTTCCAGGATACCGGCATTAATTTTGCCAAGAGTACTCATCGCTTTTGGTTCTTTGAATTTTTTATGTCCAATTGAAGGTATTGGAAGCCCTTTTTTCAATCTCAGGATTAGCCATCCTTCGATTGTCTCGGCAAGATTTCTTCTGCACTCTTCAAGGGTTTTGCCGGTTGCCCAGATTCCTTTAAGTCCCGGGACTTCCCCGTAATAGGGTTCTTCGTCCTCGATTATTTCATATTTCGCCCGTTCCAGCGCCGCATTTATGTATTCGAGTATCATGCCAATTTTTAATTTATCATCTTTGCTCTTAATATAACTTTTTGTTGTATCATTGTTTTCATGGTAAAAAAACCGCAGATGAAAACCCAAAAAACAGATTTTTTTTCAAAAGTATTCTGCTGCCTTCGCTTTGCGCTCTCTGCGCCCTTCGCGGTGTACGGCGCCTGACATAGAACACTGATGACACGGATTTGACGGATGTCCACGGATACGGAATCCGTGCGCTCCGTGTTTTATCGCAAAGACCATAGCTGTTTTTCGGTATCAGGCGCCGCACATTTATCACTTTTAAAATATTAAATCCCCGGCGCCGATAGGCAACCGATGCGACCACTTCGCATTAAAAACGGCACAAAATTAACAACGAACTAATACGAACTCGGTACGAACTCTAATAATTTAAAATTCCGAAAATTAGATATGATAGCAAAATGATATATCTCGTATCATGACAGAAACTCAGGTTATATTCAGATTAGATAAAAAAATACTTAATGAGCTTGATGATGTTTTGAAAATTTCCGGGTTCAAGACAAGAAATGAATGGTTTCGTGCAACCATAAGGGATTTTATGACTAATATGGAGCGAAAAAAAGTTCTCCAGAGGCTCAGTAAGCTCGAAGTAGAAGGGTTAGAAGAGAAAGACATTGTAGAGATGATAGACAAGTGGCGGTCTGAGAAGAGATAGATGATAATTGTCGATACCAACGTTTTGCTTTCTTTCCTTCTTACAGACGGCATAACAAGGAGAATCATCAAAGAAAATCCTGATGTATTTATGTCACCTGAGCACTGTTTTGAGGAGCTCTGGGAGCACAGGGAGAGATGGAACAGGAATAAACTTAAGGACAGTGAGTTGCTTGAAATTATGGAAGATATAAAAGGGCTGTTCGTGATGCCTGTGTCCCATGAGGTTTACAATTCCTATATTTCAGAAGCAGCAGAGCTTACCGATGATAAAGACGATTCGCCTGTTATCGCGCTTGCCCTGGCTGCCGATAATGAAGGAATCTGGACATACAACATAAAACACTTCAGACAGGAAATTTTTGGAGAGCGCATCAGAGTGCTTTCGATAGGGGATGTGATTGAGCTATATCCTTTTGAGGAATCGTGAGTTTTAGACTGAGAATTTAAAACCGCAGATGCTTTCCAAATGCCTTCTGCTGCCTTCGCTTTGCGTCCTTTGCGCCCTTCGCGGTATAAAGCGCCGCATATTTATCACTTTTCAAATATTAAATTTCGGCGCCGATAGATTA
>JBAQYK010000407.1:0-2421 GCA_049299995.1 Candidatus Methanoperedens sp. | reverse complement strand
GACGCCACCCCGGGAATTATTTCATTTAAAACCTCAAGCCCTTCCCTTATATCCGTAACGATGCGGTGCGGCAGCGCCATGGAAATATCCCCTGGCGTCACGTCCTTAAGGGTATTAACCACAACATTCTTCTTGAGCCTCGCTTCAGTACTGCGCCTGCCGCGCCGCAGGTCGCCCATCCTCTGAAGCACCGGTTTTCCTCCGCCGATGGTGGTAGCAAGCTTTGCTATCGACCGCCCGTAGCGCACGGTATTCTCAATGGGTTCGGTAAGTTCCACCCTCACAATGAAAGCAAAATTCGTGTTCTCGGATTCCATATTCCTCATGGAATGACCATTCGTGGCTATGAACCCCTCATACTCTTCCTTGACCACGAACCCATGCTCATTGGTGCAGAAAGTCCTCACAAAATCGTCGTATGTTTTTGTCTGGATATGGAACTTCGGGTCGCGGTTAATCTTCGTTATCGGGTCCATTATGATTGCAGGGACTTCAACCCGCACCCCGACGTCGATCGGCGCGTATTTCGCCCCGATTTTATGTTTCTTGACCACCTCATCAATCCAAGTGGCGCCAACTCTTCCGGGCGCTATTATCGTGAACCGGGAGCGTAGCTGTGTCCCATCATGCAATACCACTCCGCTGCATGTATCGTTTTCAATGATGAGGTCATCCACCTTCGTATCAAGCAGGAACTCAATACCTCTCTCCTTCAAATCCTTCTCAAAATTACCAATAACCCTTGGCGCATTGTCCGACCCCATGTGCCTCTGGATTATCTCGATGAACCTTGCTCCAGCGGCTGCAGCGCGGCGTTTTAACTGCTCAACTTCGTCGCCTTTGGGGATGTATAACTGCTCGGGCGCGCCGTATTTCACAAACACCTTGTCCACATGGTCAACCAGTTCCCAGGCATATTCCGGGTCGCCGGTCTGCTCTGTCAGGTCTCCGCCTATATCGGGGCGAAGGTTGAGCGTCCCGTCCGAATACGTTCCCGCGCCGCCTACGCCGCACATAATGTCGCAGGGGTCGCAGTGGGTACAGACGCCGCGGCGCTTCATCTTGCATTCGCGCTCCTCTATATCGCGTCCCTGGTCTATGATGAGAACATTCATTTTTCCTGCAAGTTCGTCAGCAGCGAACATCCCGGCGGGTCCTGCGCCCACGATTATTACATCGTATTCCTTCTTTTGCGTCATGAGATTACCTCGGAAAGCAAACCCGTGTCCTTCGCCACCCTGATCTCGCGGGCAATACGCCTGCCCATCGAGAGTTTCTCGTCCACTAAATCCGAATACGGAGAACCGGAGATGAAAAGGTTCGTCCCGGCAACGATGCGCGCTGATATCTCAAATACTTTCAATTCAAGCGAGTCTGTTACCACAGCTTCAAGGCAGAATGGTCCGATCATGCCCCCGAACAATTCAAGCGATTTCTCGACCACTTTTTCCCCCATATCGAATATCCTGGGGAGAAGCGATTCCCTCACCATGAGGGGGAGGTTGCCCGTTACCACAAACGTGGGGTAAATCCCGGCTTCAGCCAGCTCTGTCGGTGAGCCAATCCTGTAAATCTCATCCGCATTGGACTCCACGCGTCTGTCGATGCCCAGAAGTTCAAGCGTGCCTTTACTCAATGCGTAACCGTCCTGCTTAATTGGCGAATAAAAATAATGCATGTAATAGCGTGTTCCGAGAACGAACTCCTGTATGGTGAATTTTTCAGCCGGATTTATCCTCTTCTTGAAGTCTGAATAATTTTTCACGACAAAAAACCCCATCCCGCCTTTAGCGCCGTAATACTTCACCATCATGGGTGAATCAATATCTTCAGGGTTCTTTATCTGGCGGGGCATTTTTATGCCTGCCGCCTCAAGCCATTTGCGGCTCATATCCCTGTCTGATTCCCATTCAAGCACGCGGCGGTTGCCATACGTGGGCAGGCGCAACTTCTGGAAATTAGTGGCTCCGAGATATTCAACAAATGAGCCGTGCGGGATAATTATAGCGTTTTTGGATGCAAGCTCGTCTGTTTTTGAGAGGATTTCCTTATAATCTTTTACGACAAAGAATTCATCAGGTTTTGCTTTCGGGAAAGCGTCATAGAACTTCGGAGGCGCGCCCATGCATATGCCGATGGTTTTAAAGCCCTCTTTTCTTGCCCCGTCGAAAATCTGGAGGCTGCTGTGCGAGCAGACGGTAGCAATCGCCAGAGCATCAGTATCGTACCCCTCTAAAATATCAAGAATTTCCTGTTTCTTAATCATTGTGCACCTGCGTAGTGCATCAGCTATATATTTTACTGTGTTAATTAATCTTGTGGAAAAGAGCTGTTATTGCAGGGGCGTATTATTTTTTATAAACCTCGTCTGGTTCAAATAACTTCTCGCCGATTACCTCACCTTCGATAGTGCGGTAAAAA
>JBAQYK010000406.1:0-18599 GCA_049299995.1 Candidatus Methanoperedens sp. | reverse complement strand
GTTCATGCTCGTAAGGTATTTATTGTTAAGCGCAAGAGTTTAAACCCGCCTGGCTGAAAAACGGGGACTAAAGTCTGGCAGAAAAGTAAAAATGGAACACACAAAACACATTAAACAAGTCCTGTTCATGTTTGCGCTCTCCAACATGGCAGCGCTTATCTATCAAATAAGCTGGACAAAGAGCCTGTCATACGTATTCGGCACCTCGGTATACGCAGTCGGAACCGTGCTGGCATGCTTTATGGCAGGGCTTGCGCTGGGAAGTTTTGTAATAGGCAAAAAAGCAGACAAAAGCCCCAATCCTCTAAGGCTGTTCGCTTATGTTGAACTAACACTCGGATTATTCGCTCTTTTTTTGATTCCGGTATTTGCATTCCTGCCCCAGGCTTACGCATCGCTGCACAGGCTTTTTGAGGGAAGCCCAATTCTTAACTTCCTGCTTTTTGCGCTTTCTTTCCAGGTTTTAATCATACCTACAAGCTTGATAGGCGGCACATTCCCGATAATGAACCGCATTTACGCCAGGCAAATAAAAACGATAGGAGAAGACGTTGGAATTGTTTATTCTGTTGATACCATATTTGCAGCCATAGGCGCGCTTTCTGCGGGTTTTTTCCTGCTGCCCGTAATAGGCATAAGCAGAACGGTGGCTCTTGGAGCTGTCATTAACATACTGGCAGGGCTATATCTTTACAAAAAATCCTGCAAAACAGAATGGATAGCGCATGTAGAAAACGGAGATGCGAATGAAAACAGGAACAAACGGATAAAACCAGTAAACAGCGAGCTTGACCGAACAGAATTGGTTGTATTCGCAAGTTTTTTCCTGTCAGGTTTTGCCGCCCTTGCCATAGAAGTCGTATGGATACGGTTTTTATCTTTGACCCTGGGGACAAGCATATATGCGATATCTATTATCACGGCATCCTTCCTGATTGGTCTCTCCCTGGGAAGTTTCCTCATCAGTAAATATGGCGGCAAAATCAAGCACCCTATCACAACTTTCGCTTTTGTTGAGATGGGAATAGCCCTATCCGGGATTCTGGTGCTTTTGCTTTTAGATAAACTGGATGTGCCATACCTCATGCTGTACCATGCTTTTGATTCATACTACCCCTTCACAATCTCGCTATTTATTATTATATTCTTAATAATATTAATACCGACAACTCTTATGGGCGCCACCATGCCTTTGGTCAGCAGAATAGTATCCAACAAATTCGAGTTCATAGGCGCTGATATCGGGGCTGTTTATTCTATAAACACGTTCGGCGCAATCTTTGGCACCATTTTTGCAAGTTTTGTACTGATACCTAATATCGGGATGATAAAAACGGGTGTCTTTGGCGCAGCAATCGGTATTTCCATTGCGCTAATGCTCTTTGCCATTTCTGAACGTAAGTGGAAGAGTAAATTCTACTCATTTGCAGGTATAACATTTATTCTTGGCATCTACCTTGCCTCCAGTACAATAAATCCGCTATTTGCCGGCGCATACTACCACGGTACCCAGTTGCAGGATATTGAGAGCTGGAAAAACTTAAAGTCAAAAACAGAACTGGTGCGTTATGAAGAAGGGCTGTACGGTCTCGTATCCGTGGTCAAAAAAGACGATTTCATTGCATTACGCATCGACGGTAAGTCCGAATCGAGCAATGTGCCGATAGAGCTTGTTTCTGAACACCAGCTTGCATACATTCCGGTTTTTGCAAGCCATGCTCCAAAAAATGTTATGTTGATAGGTCTTGGAGGAGGTTTCACTCTTGACGCGCTTACGAATTTTGATGAGATAGAATCAATAGACCTTGTGGAGATAAACCCGCAGATAATAGAAGTGGTAAAAGATGATTTTTCCACGTATAACAATAATGCACTTGGCGACCCCAGGGTCAACATAGTGATAGACGATGGCAGGAACCATCTCGGCGCAAACGAGAAGAAATACGATGTGATAATCTCCCAGCCTTCCAATATATGGCTAAGCGGCGAAGGCGGGCTGTTCACTAAAGAAATGTACACGATTGCGAAGGCGCATTTGAAGGACGGCGGGGTTTTCGGGCAGTGGATGCCGCTGTATGAGCAGGATACCGACGATTTCAGGATTTTCCTCGCCACTTTCAGCAGCGTTTTCCCGTATACGAACATGTGGATAGTGGGTTATGATGCCGTACTTGTTGGTTCTGCGGAGCCTATTGTTTATGATTATGGGAATATAAGAAACCACCTGGCTTCTAACCGGAAGATTAACTCTGATTTTGAAATGATGTCGGATGTACTTGCGACAAGCGGCACATACAGGTTGCTCTACCAGATTATAGTGCCTTACAGGATGTCAGGCAGTGATGTAAAAGATTTTTCCGGGAGCGTAATCAACACAGACGACCACCCGATTCTGGAATTCTCCTCAGCAAGAAATACCATATACCAGCAGAATGTGAAAAAACCATTTGGCGCGGTCAACGGCTTCCTAAAGGATAAACATAATCTTATTCTATCTCCGCCCTTTACAAATCTTACAACAAGGCATGATGGACGTATCACTATGGATTTTATTGACCTCGACGCCGGGCTTGATGGCTCATGGAAAGAGGGATTTGCAAAAATCAATGTCGATCACGGCAGGAATGTGATATATATGGAAACCATTTATTCCAAAGATGGCGCGCAGTTCTCGGTTCTGGCGTTTCCCCTGCCTGACCAGCCCCTTACCGGCGGTATGAAAGAGAATATAATAAAGAGCATGGGAGCGAATGCAGCGGCGCAAGTAAGAGAAATCACAATCGACGGGCACTGGGGATATGAAGTTAAAAGCGCTTCAAGCGGCGGGCATGAGTATGCGGTTTCATGGTTCTGCGAACACAAGGATATAATTTACAGCATCGAACTGAGGGACGTCGCGGCTACGCAGGGACAGGAAATTATAGATAATCTGAAGTGCCTGCATTATTAATTATGTCATCATTATAATGATGCATTGGAAACCTATATATCCTAATAAATCCAACATAATATTAGTAAAGCAAAACGGGAAAACGCTAAAACGGGGTAGGTAGCGTTACAAACTTTTAGTGTAACCAAATTTTCTGTATATATTACCTTTGGTTGCATTAAAAAAAGTGGAACGTCTGCTAAAACGAGGAAAACGGGAGTTAAATCGGATAGGAAGGAATAGATGTCCTCGAAGGCAGAGCGAGAGCAAGTTAAGAAACCAATTAGAGTTGCATTTCATGTGGCAAGAGCCGTGCTGCTGGTTCTGGTGGTAATTGCGGCGCTGTTTGTTATGGTAGAGCCCTCCGAGGCGGCGGGGACACCAACAAAGTTAATAATATTCACTGATAAGAAGGTTTATTCTGACCACATATTTTCACAGGGTAAAAAAGCTCAAGCTGCTGCTACAGATAGTGTAAGAACTGGCGATCTAAAGTTCTGGGTATTTGCTACTGTGCTTGATGACGATGGCAATACGATGAGGGGAAGGACGCTTACAGGCACACTCAATGATGAGAAACAATTTGATCACTATACAAAGGGAGAAGCAACGCATCACCTGAATGTGAGCGGAGGGGCGAATTTTTTCGATGGTTTTACTTTTACGATGGTGGATAATGGCAGTGTGGAGGGTGATATCGCCAATGACGGTATATATACTGCCATTGTAGATCCTACAGATGCAACGGTGACAACCAGCGGTTATCCGACAATAATCGAAGATGAGCTTCTAATCAACATAACAGTAACTGACGCAACTCTTGGAAAACTCTATACATATGTGCTCTATGCAGGAACACGATGTCATGCCTCTGCATCACACAATACACACATAACAGCTTCAGCATCTGATATGTGCGCAGTATGTCACCACGGCTATGAACACTTCTATGAAAATAAAAGCGGAACAATACCAGATTCCATGCGTGACATTCATTCATTTAAGATGGCAGAGACTTCTGTTGTATTGGATGTCAAAGGCTTTGGAAATTACAACTGGAACACAACGTATATAAACAGTACGGCAGGCTTTACAGGTTCTGACTGGAAAGCAGTAATTCCAGGAAGCGGTTATTGCGGCGCCTGCCACGTGGCAACAGGACCGGATATAAAGGACTACAATGGGGCAGGTCGTTCAACCGCTGCCAATCTTGCAGACAGACCGGGATGCAACGGATTTTCCAGTAACTACGCAACATGTCATGCGGTTACGCGGGTAGAGGGCGCATCTATTCCTGAATGGTCACAGAGCGCAGCCATAGCCACAACTCTCACGTATGCCAACTACAATATCACTGTTACAAAATCCCACAACCATTCAAACCCACCGAATAAAGCCAATGTCTCCTGTGCTCTTTGCCATGTTGGGAATCATGGGACACGAATCCCCAATGCAACCACTAATAGTGTCAATGTGCAGTGCCAGCTATGCCACAACACCACGGGCGGCTTGAACATCACAGCCAATGGAGGCACCAATGTAACTCACACCAATCCTGACTGCAAAGCCTGCCACATGGACTCAAGCACCAAACTCGACTCGCATCTCGTGCCCACAGCAGGCATTCCCAATGCCAACTGTACCGAGTGCCACGACCTCGGAGGCAAGGCGCCCTATCATATAGATTTCGACACCTTCAATAAAAGCGACTACGTGCACAATAAATACAATCTAAGCCTCGGCAAGTATCCCCTCAACTTCAACGCAAGCAACGGCTCTTCTGTTCGTGCCTCTGAGAATAAAATATGCTGGGCATGCCACGGCGACGACCCCAACGACGACGGCAAGGCAAACTTCTCAGAGCAGCCCGCAAGCGTCCATCCAACGAAATACAAGAACCCTCACACATGCGAAGAATGCCACCAGAACGCATCTTCACCATGGAAAGCGCCCCAGAACGTGGCGCACAGCTACAACAATTCAGCCAATGTACGAACTCTGAGCGCCCAGTACTGCTATGCCTGCCATGGTCAGCCTGCTAATTATAATGATTCCCACAACGACCCTGACTACAATAACAGCTACAAAGCAACGCTCGCTTACCATTACGGCACAGGCTTCCCTGCGCTGGCAGATTTGCGGGGCACAGGGAGCTACTGCATAAAATACTGCCACCAGAATACCTCCTCGCCTTTCAAAGAAGAATTCAACAATACTGAGAACATGCAGCGCCCCAACCACTCTGCCATGAACTCAAGACCTGCGAACCAGAGCTGCGTTGCAAAGGCATGTCATGCAGCAGAGGAACTTCATGGAAGCGAGATGAGAAAGCCCACGCTTGCAAGCGGCGCATTTAACAACTCAGCCTGCTCAACAAGCGGTTGCCATAATGTTTCAGACCCTCCTTATGAAGACTACAAATTCCATAACGGCGCAGTAAACTGTACCTCCTGCCACATGGACAATATAGGACCAAACATCCATCCCGTAAAATATCTCCAGAATGACGGCATTGACTTTGCGCAGGTGAATACAACGGCAGCAAGCTGCAAGCTCTGCCACAAGAACTCCCAGGGAGATGCCGCAATGGCGAGGTGGGGCGTAACTCCCAGGAAAGTGGGAGCGCAGCACCATTCCGAAGACCCCAAGAACGGAAGCAAATGGAACAAGAGCATAGACCCGTACTGGGATTATGTGCCGCATGAAGTGACCTTCGTAACAGGCTGGAAGAACAACTCAAACAGGGGCTTTATAAGTAACTTTAATGCGATGAACGATACCAATTACTCAGCGGCGAGGATAAGCGAGAATACTACAGCAGACTCCTATGTTGGGAGCCACCCGCTGAATAAGAACTTCACCTCAAGCGCAAGCGGCTGGTTTGGGAGTGGCACAGCTACAACGATTGCATGGTCGGGTCTTGCTGAAGACGGAAATCCGGCTGGAGGCATAACTGTTGCCAGCACCACAAAAGGTCAGATAGTGGATGCCAACTGGACTGCTGCCTTTACTTATCCCAGAAGCCTCGCGGTTGCTGAGGGTATAATAAAGCTGGACAGCAAGCTTGTAAAGGCTTCAAACATCAACACCGGCGCCTTAAAAGCAGTAAATGTTTACATAAACGATAACGCAGGCAACATCACTGAGGTATATAATAGAACTTTACAAAATACCGCAGAAACTGACTGGATTCCTGCAAATACAGCTCAAAATAGCGGTGGGGAATTGAGCATATCCAATCCAAACACCGTTTTCTGGAAGAACGGAATATATAACGTCACTATAAGAACCAGATGGACTGGTCTTGGCGGTGCTGTTGTTCCAAATATCAAAGTCGCCTATGACAATGTGTTTGTGAACATCTCGGAAGTTGACTACAAGAAATACAACTTCACTTTCTATATAAACAACACACCTAACAGCGATAACCTGTACACTTTACTCGTCGGGTACCAGACCCACACAGAGCCTGCCAGACTGTACGTTCTCAACGGCTCAAGCTTCGAGTACAAGACAGACCTTTCCAGCGGCGCTTTTACCAAGGCAATAATTCCAATAAGCAAGGAAGAGTACGGCAGCGGGAACATAACGCTGCGTATAAACGATACCAGCGGTGAAAATGATGTCGATGTGCGTGCCGATTACATAGATATCGAGTACATGTTCGTGGAGTCATACCAGTGGATAAACAACTCAAGGGTAATCTACCCGTGCGAGTACTGCCATGCATCCAACAAGCACTATGAACATGCGCTTGGCATTCCTTACGAGTTCAAAGGCAACAACTATGAGAACCAGAGTGTGAATGCCACCACCAACTGGTGCGCCTCATGCCACTGGCAGGGATACTCAAGCGGCTCCAATACTTACGACGACATGGTTCAGGCATTCAAGAGCAACAAACGTCCTGTGCCGCCTGAGATTACAGGGAACCTGACGTACGGCGCAAACACCTCGAAACCCGATTACAAGAACCACTCCGTATGGGGCAAGAACGACTTGGCGTGCTGGGGCTGCCACAGGGGAAAGCTTCCGGACGGCTCAACAAGCAACGTATTCCTGCACAATCTTTCTAAAGGCACTTCAGGCGGGAGGAACTGTACAGCCTGCCATAACGCAGGAGGAAGCGCCACAGGAATGCTTGTGAACTTCACCTCTGTGAACCAGAGCATGCACGCCAATTTAAACAAGAACGCAACAGGCGGCAATGTCACAAACAAACCCTGCTGGGGATGCCACGGCACGCTTAACGGCGCATGGGCGAACGAAAGCGACCAGCTCGAAAATGAGCACAATGAAACCTACAAAACATCGGCGAGAAAATGCCAGGACTGCCACAATGATACCAATCCCAAGTTCAATGCCAAGCCAGTTACAGACCACATACCGTACGGCATGTCCAGCAGTACGGACGTGAACACCTCCTCTTACAACAACACCTACTGTTCTTACTGCCACAACAACAGCATTGGCGCAAGCTTTGACCCGGACGATCTGGGCAGCAGTCCCATGAACGCCTCCTCAGCCCACTACGGCGCAAACAAGACCAAAGGGCTACTGATGACCGCTGCGAATAACACCACGGACTGCAATTACTGCCACAAGAACACAAGCAACATGGCAAAGTGGGGCATCCTCCCTGGAAGCCTCTCCAACATCAGCAACAAGAACGGTACTCTAAACACGGGATTCAACCATACCCCTTATTCCCAGAGCAGCAGCCAGTGCTACTCATGCCACGGCGGCACAATAGCCAACTTCCACGTTTCTGACATGAGTCCGGGAGAGAAGGGCAACCCCAACTGCGCTGCCTGCCACAACGTGAGTTCGCCCGGTACTTACCCCAAGGTCGATTTCGTAGCAATCAATAACTCGGTGCATGGCAACCTCAACAACAGGTCATCCTCCTCTCCTGTCAACGCCACGAACAAGCCCTGCTGGGGCTGCCACGGCACTATGAATGCCACAAGCGGACTTGCGAACGAGAGCGACCAGCCTCCCAATGACCACAATACTAGTTACAAGTCATCGCCAAGGAAATGCGAGGATTGCCACATTAACGGGTCTGTGCGATTCAACGCTCCCGGCTTGACAGAGCACATAATGCCGGGAAAGAACGCCTCCACGGAGATTAACGTCACCGATGGCTACTGTACAATCTGCCACAACAACAGCATTACTTCAAACAGTGATAGTGACGGTCTGGGTTTGGCAGGAGGCAGCGTGATAAACGCCTCAACAGCGCATTACGCAAAAGATGCGAATGCCAACCTGATGACAACTGTCCAGCACTCGGACAACTGTACGTATTGCCACTTTGTTAATAATGGAAGCAGTGCATGGCTCACACCCAGGAAACCCCTTACCTCCACCCACACCAGCTATAATAATGCCACATCTCCAGATACATGTTGGGGCTGCCATGTGGATTCCCCGGGCGGAGAGCCATCCACTTTCCATGTCCAGGCAATCAATAAAGGAGCAGGCTCAGGTCCGAATTGCAGGAGCTGTCACAATACCTCTGATTCGGGAACGACCAAAGGGCATATCGATGGCAATGTTTTCAATACCTCCATTCACGGCGGCATGAATACCACGGCTGGCGCAGACCTGAATGAGCCCTGCTGGGGCTGCCATGGGGATGGGAGCCAGCCAGCCTCGCATCCAGCCAATTACAGGAGTCCGTATGTGTGTGCCGACTGCCATGTCTCAACAGGCGCAAGGTATTCATGGGCTACAGCAAGAGGCGCTCTTAACGTGTCCGAGCACTTCACCAGCGGCAGTGAGATAAAAGCTTCCTATAACGCAACAGTTCTCTACTCATGCCTGAAGTGCCACCAGGATATTGGCGAGATGAGACTCAACAACAGCGATAATGACAATAATATAACGGCATGGGCTTCCGGCGGCGATAATTACAACAGCACCATAGGCGGGAACAACAGCCCGTACCACTACGGCAGGAAGCGGGGCGAGCTGCGAGAAGGCACAAATGCTAATTGCACATACTGCCACCAGAACTCAAGTACTGCCTTTGCATCCGTAATGCAGAACCCAACTATTAATAAATCCATCAACGAGCACACAAATACGGGCACAGGACAGAGGAACATCACAGGCAGGGCGTGCACAGACAGCGGCTGCCATAATACTGGATTCATCCATAACTCCACGCTTACAAAACCTGCAGTTTTGAACTGGACGCAGGGAAAGTATGATTACTGCGCCCCATGCCACAGGGAGAGCGGAATCTCGACCAAGAAAGTCAGGGGTCACAACACCACCAACATCTCAACCATAGGCATGGACTGCGGCTACTGCCACAACGCAAGTTCGCAGGGGCAGGCGAGCGGCGCTCTCAGGATACACTCAACCAAGCTCACGAATAAGAGCGTCTCGAACACGACATGCGTTGACTGCCACAGGGATACAACTTACGTACCCGCAAGCAGGATAATCAAGACGCATTACCCCGGAACTACAACTGAGAAGGGCAACACCTCTGAAAGCGGGAGAACATGCGAACTGTGCCACGGAGAAGTGGCTGCTAATAAACTCCATCAGTCTGTGGTAAAGAAACCTGCTTACGACTGCCAGTCCTGCCACCTCAACGGATTCAAGACCAGCCCATATAATGCCACCACTGCGAAAGCTTCAATAAATGCCTTCCAGCACGATAATGCCACACACGCTCCTACCAACCAGAGTAATGTGTGCGAGCGATGCCATAATACCACCAATAGATCCGAATCATTCCACTTCACCAGTTACGCGAACGGAACTTCGGTCGCACCAGGATGGACTCCGTGGACTAACGGCACTCAAGCGAACTGCATAGACTGCCACAGGAACAAGACCGACCAGGTGCCTTTCTATGCCCTGTTCTCCTCCAGCTCTACACATACCACAGCCACGCTTGACGGCTGCTACAACTGCCATGCAGGTGTTCCAACCTATGCCTCGAATCCAAAGGCGCTTCACTCTGTTGAGCAGGCTCCTGGAAATGCCAACTGCACGTTGTGCCACGACATTGCAGGTGAAGCAGGCAAAAAAGTAGATGTTACAGCCATGAACAAGAGCGATTCCATACACCTCAACCTCAACAAGAATGCTGCGGTCATAAAGGCGGTGCAGCCATACGCTAACGAGAGTAAGAGATGCTGGGCATGCCACGGCAACGGCAGCGAGCCCTCGAATCATCCTGCGAATTTCAAGAACGCTTATAAATGCGCTGACTGCCATGTGCCTTCAGGCGGCAGAAACACCAACTATACGCCGAATAATACAATCCTCAACGTGACAGAGCATTACCGGAATGGAAGCGATATCAGGACTGCAAACACAACTTATTGCACGGATTGCCACAACAAGACCGAGATGCTTGAAGCAAACAGCGACACTGCGCTATCTGCCGTGAATCCGGCAAACGACTCGGTATCACATTATGGCAAGAATCGCAGCGGAATGAGGTCAGGCGTAAATACAAGCTGCTCGTATTGTCATCAGAACTCGACTACAGCATTTGAAAATGTGATGCTGAGCAGTCTTAACAAGTCTATCAGGGAGCATACTGATAGCGGTACAGGAAATACAAGCGCAGGAAGCTGCACTGATGGAAAATGCCATGCCTCGGGATTCATCCATAACTCCACGCTCACAAAACCTGCTGTTTCGAACTGGACACAGGGGAGCAAGGACTACTGTGCGCCATGCCATAAGCAGAATGCCGCCGGCGCCACTAAATATGTTTACGCCCATAACACCACGAACATCAGCATAGCGAGCATGGACTGCGGCTACTGCCATAATGCAAGCTCGCAGGGCGCTAAGAGCAGCGGTGCATTAAAGCTTCACACAACCGGGCTTACCAATACTTCCACCACGAATTCCACCTGCGTAACGTGTCACAAGGACAGCAAATACGTTGGAGATTCAAGAGTGATAAGGACACATTATCCGGGCGCGCCTTCTGGCAAGGCGAACACCTCTTTTGGCACATGGGACTGCGAAGAATGCCATGGCTGGAGCCAGGGCACGAAGATGCATACATCAGGATTGATAAAGAAGCCCAACTACGACTGCAACGCCTGCCATAACGCAAGCGGTGGAAGTTCATACAAGTCAAATCCCTCGCTCTTTGTGAATTTGACGAGGCACGACAACATATCTCTCAACGGCGCTAATGTTAATTGTAACACGTGTCATAACAATACCAACAGGTTAGAACCGTTCCACTTCACAAGCTGGTCAAACGGCACCGTGGAAGCGCCGGGATGGGCAGGATGGACGAACGGAACCAGGGCAAACTGCACCGACTGCCACGTTACCTATGCCAATCAGGCGCCGTTCTATGCCGAACCTTCCACCTATCCGACATGGCATAAAGGAAATTACGGTGGAAGCCTGAATGATTGCTACCAGTGCCACAGCAACCTCACCGTGCTCGGTGCCAGCGATACGAAGGCGCCGGTGGAGCTGCATAATGTTACCAGGGCAATAGACTGGGGCAACTGCAACGCCTGCCATTCTCCCAAATATGGCGGCGCTCCTAAAGTGGATAATACCAGTTTGAGCGCTCTCAACAGCATGCATGCGGAAATTGGCGGCGCCACTTCAAACAACGTCAACCCTGCCTGTAAGGCGTGCCACGGCGGCAACGCCGGCATCCACAAGAACTCATCTGCCAATAACTGCACATACTGTCATATCACAGGCAAAACGAACTACGGCGCAAAGAACGTGAGCGAGCACATAATCAACAGCACCTATGCCAACACCACGGTGAATACAAGCAGGTATCAGCAGGTATTCTGCGACCTCTGCCACAATAACAGCCTTACAGCCTTTAACGACGACACGCCAGGTACAAAGAACGCTACAACTGCCCACTACGGACAGAACAAGAGCGCAGGGAAGCTAATGAGTTCAGGTGTGAACTCTACGGACTGTCTCTATTGCCATAAGAATGCCAGTAACATGGCAAAGTGGGGTGTAAACTCAACGAGCAATGCAAATATCAGCAACCGTGGAGACCATAAAGACCATTCTACAAATACAGTATGCTATGACTGCCACACTGACAGCAAAGCAAGACCTCTCACATTCCATGCAGAAGACCTCAACCAGGGCGCAGGCTCCTCTCCCAACTGCATAGGCTGCCACAACACAGGCAGCAGCAATAAGAAAATTGATTTCACTGTCACAAACGACAGCAATAGCATTCACAAGAACCTGAACAGCGGCGCAAGTGCGGGAAGCTATGACAGCGCAAACAAGCCCTGCTGGGCGTGCCACGGCAATGGAAGCGCAACAGAGCATATCAATACCACCTATAAAGCCCCCAGGATATGCGAGAGCTGCCACATCAACGCCTCTGCACCCTATGGCGCGCCGCAGGTAAGCGAGCACTACCGCAACGGAAGCGATATAAAAGCCACAAATGCAACGAACAACACACGAAGCTGCCTTGCCTGCCACCAGAACATAAGCGAGATGCTCATCCAGAATAATGACCCTGACGCAGGCACTTTTGACGCCGATAATGATGGGGTAAACGGCACGAATATAAGCGCATATCACTACGGCAGGAAGCGCACCGAATTGAGGGCTGGTATAAACACAAGCTGCGGTTACTGCCACCAGAATTCAAGCACAGCCTTTGGAAACGTGATGTTAAACAGCCTTAACAGCTCCATCTACGAGCATACCAACGCCACGGCGAATATAACAAATGCCACACTCTCATGTACAGGCAGCAAGTGCCACGCAACAGGATTCATCCATAACTCCACGCTCACAAAACCCAAGACGCAGATATGGACGGCAGGACAGCAGGATTACTGCGCCCCGTGCCACAGGGCAGGAGATACAAACGCCACTAAATACGTTTACAGCCACAACACCTCGGTTACGCCAATCAGTGATGATTGCGGTTACTGCCATAACGCGTCTTCGCAGGGTATAGCGGGCAGCAGGGTGAAAATTCATACCCCCGACCTTACCAATGCAACGGCTCCTGCCATCTACTCCAATTGCACGGGCTGCCACAACGGCACTACGCTCTACGTTGGCGCAGGAAAACAGATATTCTCGCATATGCCAAACGCTTCGCAGTACAGGGGCAATACCAGTACAAGCAGCTATGACTGTAAGAACTGCCATAACCTGAGCGGCAAGCCTTCCATGCACAGCACAGGCATGAACCGCTCCAATGGAACGTGCAATACCTGCCATTTCAACAGGACAAGCCCGTATAAATCCACGAAGAAGATAATCGCATCCAGTGATTACAATCATACCTACGTTGGTCAGAAGACCTGCGCCATAGCCCAGTGCCACAACGCCAGTAACGGCTCGGTCTTCCACATGGATAAGTATGCCGCTGGAGTGGTGGCTGAACCTGAGAAATTAAACCCTGTATGGAACGACAGGTACACTATGGGCTTCACAGAGTCGTCGTATCCGTATGTGGACTGCATCGACTGCCATAGAGCGCCTTACAACAACAGTTATCCGTTCAACAACACCTATCCCTTCAATTACTCAACCAACTACTCATTCAATTACGAAGCGAACCACACAGGTGAGAACAAGAAGGTGCATAGCGCTTCAGACCTGATAAAAACCTGCTACAACTGCCATACCAACAGGACAGACGCCACCGACCGCTACATGATTCACAACGTTACCATAGAACCCCTTGTGGGCGGACCCGCCTGTATCAAATGCCACAACCTGAGCGCAACAAGCGATGTGCCCCCGGGCAAGAGGGTCAATCATACCGCGCTTAACCAGTCGGCGCACAAAAACCTGACAAACTTTACTGCATGGAATAACAGCCCTAATAAGGCGATAACCGTTCTTCTGGATTCTGCATGCTGGACATGCCATGCTACTGATATAAACAATATACCTGGCAATGAGCACCCTGACAGGGGGGGCGGCATGTCAAAGCCGTTCCAGTGTAATGAATGCCATATAACAGACGGCTATGTCAGCACCACCAATTCCCAGGTTTACCAGAACGCCACCAAGGTTTACAAGCACTACCCCGGAGCGGTTTTATCAGGAACGAAGATTCATTCCACGAACTTCATGGAAGGTTCATGCCAGGTATGCCATAACAACAGCATTGCTACCAAGAAAAACCTTACTCTCAGCATCAATGCGACCGTGAGTCATTACGTTAATAAATCCGAGCTGACACAAACCAATATCAGTAATAGTTGTGAGGGATGCCATGGGGCTAGTGGTGCAACATGGGGTGCGCCCAAACAGCTTGTAAATGTTGGAAAACATTCCATGACCGCTGCCTGCCAGGCTCCGTGCCATAATCCATATTATGTAAGCAATGCCAGTATAAATCCGATAAAACTTCACAACGCATCTATAGGAATTTACTATGACTGTTATAAATCAGATTGCCATGCGGTTGTTGTCAGGGCTGCAAGAGGTGGCAAAAGATGAAAATACCAGTCTTTGTCATGCTTCTGCTCATGCTAATCCCCCCGGTCTCGGCAGAAATAATGGATCATCCGGGATACCCGCTGCTCCAAACCAACAGTATATCGAATGCAATAACGGTCATGGATATAAATAACGACTCGATACCTGAAATTATCGTAGCTCCCAATAGCCGCAGCGTTCTGGTATATAACCCCAATGGAAACCTTCTCTGGAAAGCAGTAGCAGGGCTATCAACGGCATCCAATACAGTCTCTCCTTTTGTAGAAGATGTTAACGGCGATGGAAAATTCGAAGTATTGCTTGCCGGAGGCACGCCAGGAGACCAGGCGTATACGCATTCAATATACATCTGGAATCAGGCTGGCACGTTGCTAAAGAGCTACGACCCCGGTAATGGTTATGCCCCGTCTGCGCCTGCGTACGCAGACGGTTTAATACTGGTGGGGATTAGCGGCGGTTACACAGGCATGTATGCATACGACATGACGGGTTTGAGATGGCAGCTTCCTTTTGCCGGCGGGTCTGAGAGGATGAACAGCATAGCGACTGGCGACCTTGATGGAGACGGGGGAAGCGAGGCAGTACTTGCAGGATGGGGAAACATTACGGTTGTAAATGTAGGCGCATCGGCTGGGGTTGTAAGGTGGCAGAAGCAAGTTCCCGACTCAATCTCTCCCGTAATAATAAACGTTAGCGGAAGTAAGGTTGTAGTAGCTTCGGGTTCAGTGGGTACCTTTGCCTGGGATGCGGCAGGCAGCCTGATCTGGAGCCATGCTGCCGGTTCAAAATACTATTCCACTGCCTACTCCTCGCCTGCGGTTTCTGACCTTAACAACGACGGTTCAGACGACGTGGTAATAGTCAATGGTTACAACGTATACGCGATATCAGGTATTGACGGGAGCACGCTTCCAGGCTTTCCGGCAGCTGCATCCGGCACGTTAAGGGCAAGACCTGCAATATATGACATCAACGGTGATTCAAAACCCGAGATAATAATAGGGGACCCAAACGGCAAGCTCTATATATGGGACTCAACAGGTGCATTGCTTGACGGCTTCCCGGTGAGGATAACAGACAGGGTAAAACCCATGCACTCATCGCCCGCAGTATATGATATGGAAGGAGACGGGAATCCTGAGGTGGTGATTGGTTCGGCAACGCACCTGCATGTTGTTTCGGTAATAACCATGAGGGATACCACTCCTCCGGTCACCGCGGATGATGCTGACGGCGTGTGGCGCAATTCCGATGTTACAGTCAAATTAACAGCCAGCGATGGGGAAAGCGGCGTAGCAGCCACTTATTACACGGTTGACGGTTCAGAGCCGACAAAGGAATCTGCAAGCGGAAATACGTTCACTCTTTCAGGTGACGGCGTATATACAATCAGATATTTCAGTGTGGATAAGGCTGGCAATGTAGAACCTGCAAAAACCGCTTCCAATAATGTTAAAATCGACAAAATGCCGCCATCAACGACAGATAATGCAGACGGGCTGTGGCATAACGGCAGCGCTGCGGTTACATTAACAGCACATGATGGGGAGAGCGGCGTAGCAGCCACTTATTATACAGTGGACGGCTCAGAGCCTTCAGCCGGCGCTTCGGTTGCAATAAACGGCGAGGGAAATCATACAATCAAATATTACAGCGTTGATAATGCGGGCAATAAAGAAGGAACAAAAGAAGTTGTTGTCAGTATCGACAGGACGCCGCCTGTGACCACAGACGACTCGGACAGCATGTGGCACAATTCCGCGGTAACGCTGAATCTTGCAGCCACGGACAGTCTCTCAGGCACTGCATTCATGTGGTACAAATCGGATGGCACAGAGTTGGTATCCTATTCATCTAATATCAAGCTCACCTTTACAGAAGAAGGGGTGCATGAGGTAGAATATTACGCTGTGGATAATGCGGGAAATGCAGGAGAAGTAAAACGTGCATCAGTAAAGATAGATAAGACGCCTCCATCCACAGCAGACGATTCTGATGGCAAGTGGCATAACGGCAGCGTAACAGTGAGACTTGCAGCATCCGACAATCTGGCAGGCGTGCAAACCACAAGTTATAAAGTGAATTCAGATACGGAAACGGCGGCAGGTTTGTTCCTTGCATGGTTATACAATGCAGCGGGGCTTGCAGAAGCTGCTTCGCAGGGAGATGATGTATACCTCCCGGATGAGGGTGTGTTCAGCATACAGTACAACAGCATTGATAATGCTAACAATATAGAGACGGAAAAAACCTCAAAACAGGTAAAAATCGACAAAACAGTGCCGATTATAGCCGGGGCATCAACAACCCTGCCCAACGATAACGGCTGGTACAACAATGACGTTACAGTTCATTTCACAGCCTCGGATGCATTATCCGGAATTGAACTATTAACTCCTGACCAGACCCTCTCAGACGATGGTGCTTTCCAGTCTGTCACCGGCACCGCCGTGGATAAGGCAGGCAACAATGCGAGCATCACAATAACGGATATCAACATCGATAAGACGGCTCCGACGATAACAGGTAGCCGAGCTTCTCCCAATGCGCAGGGTTGGTACAATACCGATGTGGCAGTCCACTTCGAATGCAGCGATGGGTTATCAGGGCTGGAGAGCTGCACGCCTGACAGAATTGTATCGACCGAAGGAACCGGGCAGACTGTCAATGGCGCTGCAGTGGATAATGCAGGGAATTCGGCAAAAACAGTTGTTGAGGGAATTAATGTCGATAAGACGCGACCAGGCATAACAGTGACCTCACCCCAGAATAAGACCTACCTGCACTCGGATATTATCACGCTGGGATTCAAAGCATCGGATGTACTTTCCGGACCGGGAACCTTAACTTCTGTAATAGATAGCACAAGACAGGTATCAGACGGTCAGACCTTTGACATGCTGGAGTTAAGTTTCGGTGCACATGAGTTTTACATCGGTGCAGAAGATAATGCTGGCAATTCTAACAGCCAGAAGGTGATGTTTAATGTCGTAGCTACTATAGACAGCCTCCAGGCTCTAACCGAGCGCGGCAGTTCAGGCGGCGGGGCAGCTATCTCCTCCGCGCAAGGCGGCACTGGTATCTGGATAACCAATAACGGCGTAGCCAACAGTTTGAAGGCGAAGCTTAACTCGGCAAGAGCAAAGATAGACGCAGGTCAGAAGACAGCAGCTAAGAATATCCTGGAAGCGTATGTCAATGAAGTGGAAGCGCAGACAGGTAAAGCTATAACCTCGGAAGGGGCTGTAATACTGATTGCAGAGGCGAGGGGTGTGATTGAAAACATGTAGGAGGAATCATATCCTCCTCAGTAGCGTCTTTTAACCGCCCGGTTTTTTAGAGGCTCTCACTTTTATGGGTAACTCCAGCGTGTGGTCTTCTGCTGTTGATTTATCATCCCCGAAATAATACACTATCCTGCCTTTTACCTTAAAATCCCCAACCTGGCTCGTCTTTATTCTTACTTCAATATCTTTTCCGCTGCCCGGATTGAGTTTATATGTCGCGGTATACTGCCCTGCGCCCGAAGTAGCGAAATCCGAAGAAGTAACCGATGTCCCCGGAGGCGGGATTAAAATTACCTGAACGGTCATTACAGGTTTTGTAATTAGATTGACCGCTGATAATTTTAGTATGATGTCTTCCCCAAGGTCAACGTCTGTCTTCTCGCCATAAAGCTCGACGCTCGCTGAAGGTATGGAAGTTGTTGCCAGGGGTGTCGCGGCTGGCGTGGCAGTGGGCGTCCCGAACTTCACATCCGGGGCTTCTTCTGCCCCTTTTTCAGCCTCAAAATAAGATTTACTTCCGAAACCGAACGTGTTGGCAACTATCGAAGAAGGCATTCTTTTAATCTGCGTGTTGTAATCCCTGACCTTTTCGTTATAGCGCATTCGTTCCACTGCGATGCGGTTCTCGGTGCCTTCAAGCTGAGCCTGCAGTGCAAGGAAGTTCTCGCTTGACTTAAGCTGGGGATAATTTTCAACTACAACAAGCAACCTTGAAATAGCGGAATCCATGCCTTTTGCAGCTTCTATTTTCTCTTCCTGGCTTCCTGCCGCACTCCACTGGCTGCGATATTTTGTCACTTCCAGGAAGAGCTTCTCTTCATGCGCCGCATAACCTTTCACGGTATCAACGAGATTGGGTATAAGGTCTGCACGGCGCTGGTACTGGTTCTCCACCTGGTACCACTGTGCATCCACAC
>JBAQYK010000405.1:0-5355 GCA_049299995.1 Candidatus Methanoperedens sp. | reverse complement strand
TTTTAATACAATCACATAGACTCTTTTTCCAATGTATTTTTTCTGAGCGTCAATTTTCGCTCCATTTCCATAAGGTGTTATTCTTTTCTCATAAATTTCTTCGACATCATCCTTTATTATAATTTTTTCATGAAAAATAGCATCAATTTCTCTCATAGTTTAGTAAATACATGTAAATACTTAAATACTTATCTATCCGTAGTTGGCATATGATTCGAAGTCAAGACATTCGGGACAGGTTAAAAGACATTGATGACTATCTCCTCAACAAATACAAGGACAGCAAAAAAACAGAGAAACGAGATTGGCGGACATATGAACAACAACTGATGAAACGGATCAAAGGAGCAATCCGCAACCTTGAGCCCCTAATAAATGAAGCAACAAATATTGAAATTCATAGAGGTCCTGGAAGACTGCCAGATCTTGATCTCAAACAGAGCCTCACGATCCTATTAACAAAAGAACTGATAGGAAAAAGCAACAGAAGTATGGCTTCAATGCTTGATTTATTTTCTCTCCTTTCAGGAATCGATGTCAACTATAAAAAAGTAGAGAGATTATATTCGAATTATGATGTATCATTGGCAATTCACAATCTACACATACTGATTTTGAAGAAGAAAGGAATCAAGAAAATTCATGCATGCGGAGATGGAACGGGATATTCATTATCCATAAAAAAGCATTACGCTTCGGAAACAAAAATACGAAAAGATAAGGCAAAAGAGTATTCTGGAACCAAAGCTTTCGTTTATTCTTTCAAGTTGATGGATCTTGAATCCAAAATGTATGTGGCATCTGGAATGAGCTTGAAAAGTGAAAAAGAAGCATTTGATAGAGCAATGGATATGCTAAAACACATTGACGTAGAAATCAGAAGCGTGAGGCTTGATAAATACTACAGCTTTCCTTCTTATGTGGATAGATTCGGGAAGGCAAAAGTCTATGTCATCCCAAGAAAAAATGCCACATTGAGAGGTTCCTGGAAATGGAAGGATACAATGAAAGAGTTTGTGAAAGATACATTACCATATCTCGGACAATATTTTTTGCGAAACAATTCTGAATCCGGATTTTCAGCTGATAAGAGGCGGTTTGGATGGAAAGTGGGACAAAAAAGGAATGATCGTATTAGCACAGCGTTAACATGTACGGATGTCTGGCATAATCTGATGAACTTGTACACCGGTTAATTCTGTCCCACAGCCACCTGATGGCTTTCCATCTTCCTCCGAATATTTTTATTTATCTTATATATCTATATAATATATCTATATAATATATCACCAGTATCTTGCCTGTTTCTGAGTTAAGTTTATATACTATAAGGGCTATAGTCAGTTTCCCCAATGAGAGTAAAAAATGCCTGAATACACATTATTCTTAGGTTGCATCATCCCGGCGCGTTTTCCCTTCATGGAAAAATCAACACGGCTTGTTTTATCAAAACTTGGCTGCGTTCTGCACGACCTTGAAGGCGCGACCTGCTGTCCCACAAAAAGCATTCTCAAGCCAATCGGAGAGCTGACATGGTATGTAACAGCGGCAAGAAACCTTGCGCTTGCAGAGAGGGCAGGACATGATTTACTCATACCCTGCAACGGCTGTTACAGCACGTTAAAATCCGTGGAAGTGGAACTGCGAATAAATCCCGGACTTCGCGAGAAGGTCAATAAAATACTGAGGTCTGCCGGGTTAGAATATAAGGGGACCATAGAAGTAAAACACCTGGTTGAAGTTTTGCACGATGAAATCGGTATCCCGAAGATAAAGCAGCACATAATCAAACCCTTTGACGGCATGAAGCTTGCAGCGCATCCGGGCTGCCACATGCTCCGACCGAGCTCTTCCATCTTCTTTGATGACCCCAACAAACCCAGAAAGTTAGATGCCCTGATTGAAGCTCTCGGGGCAAAGAGCATAGACTATGAGACAAAGATGCTCTGCTGCGGCGGGAACCTAAACACTGCGGATGAGCCTGATGAAGCCACAGCCCTGGCGCGCATGAAACTCCTTGAAGTCGCAAAAAAGGCTGACGCCATATCGCTCACATGCCCATCGTGTTTTATGCAGTACGACTCCCGCCAGTATCTCATGCAGAAAAGCGGTGAAAAATTGAATGTCCCGATAATATACTATCCCGAACTGCTTGGTCTTGCCATGGGATTCACGAAAGAGGAACTGGGAATGGACATGCACAGGATAAATACTGCGGAATTCCTCTCAAAGTGGGATTCAAGGTACAACTATCTTAAAACGCTCAAAGAGGTGTTTGACCTACCTTCTGTCCGTAAATGTTACGAATGTGGAGCGTGCGTAAATGACTGCCCGATTGTTAAGATAAACCCGGACTTCAATCCTAACGAAATTATAGGCAGGCTGCTGTCAGGTGAACTTGAGGCTGTGATAAGCTCTCATGATATATGGCGGTGCGTAGATTGTTATACTTGTTATGAACTCTGCCCGCAGAAGATGGGCATGAATAAGATATTTGATAAACTAAAGCATATAGCTCTTAAAGAAGGAAAGAGTCCGAAAGGGTGGAGTGCCAGTATCGAGATGTTCAAAAAAGACGGAAGACTGGGCGAGCCCACATCCGTCCGAAAGAAACTGAAACTCCCCGAGCCTCCTGAGAGCGGGGGAGAGGAATTGAAGAAATTATTGCTTATAATACAAAAAGGTGAAGAAAATGAAGTGTGATGGAATTCCATCCGGATGTGCAATCTCCGGAATGATGAGTGAAGAAGGCAGACGCATTGACGGCAGCGTGATAATAAAATCTATCGCCTGCATGCACGACCGCTCAAACGGTCTGGGCGGTGGATTTGCAGCTTATGGTATTTATCCCAAACGAAAGCACCAGTATGCTTTCCACATGATGTTCGACAATATGGAAGCAAAAGAAGCCACGGAAGAGTTCTTCAAAGATGTCTTCAATGTGGACAAGGACGAACCCATTCCCACGCACAGGAAGAACGGCATATCGAATCCTCCAATCCTGTGGAGATACTTCCTTGAGGCGCCTGAGAACAAGCTTGAGTTCCTCTCAGAAAGGGATTATGTCATGAAAATCGTCATGCAGATAAACTCAGAGATAGAAGGCGCCTTCGTTGCATCAAGCGGCAAGAACATGGGTGCGTTCAAGGGCGTAGGATATCCTGAGGATATCGGGAAGTTTTACAAGCTTGAAGAGTACAGCGCCTACATCTGGACGGCGCACGGCAGGTTCCCAACCAACACGCCTGGCTGGTGGGGGGGCGCTCACCCGTTCACGCTCCTTGACTGGTCGGTAGTACATAATGGCGAGATTTCATCATACGGGATTAACAAGCGCTATCTTGAGATGTTCGGGTATAAACTTGAACTACGGACTGACACCGAGGTCATAGCATATCTTTTCGACCTGCTGGTGAGGAAGCATAAGCTCCCTATGGATAAGGCTGTAATGGCGCTGGCATCGCCTTTCTGGAAGGACATAGACCGGATGGAGCCTGCTCAGAAGAAAGTTGCCACGGCTTTACGACAGGTGTACGGGAGCACGCTCCTCAACGGTCCATTCAGCATAATCTTAGGTCATAGTAACGGGATGATTGGTTTAAATGACAGGATTAAGCTTCGCCCCATGACCGCAGCGCGCAAGGACGACATGCTCTACATGGCATCAGAGGAGTCGGCTATACGTGAGATAGCTCCCGACCTTGACCATGTATGGAGTCCGCGGGCAGGCACGGCTGTAATAGGTACGCTCAAGGCAGAGGTGGAATAATGGAATCACAACTTCCGGCAGAATTCGTTGTAAACGTTGATCATGAAAAGTGCCGCAAGTGCAAGCGCTGCGTGATAAACTGCAGCTTCGGCGCCATTGAATTCAAGGATAAAGTTACTCCTAATAACAGACAGTGTGTAGCATGCCACAGGTGCGCGACATTCTGTCCTGAGAATGCCATCACCATCACAGAGAATCCGCTTGATTACAGGAATAACTACAACTGGACACCCGAAATCAGGAAGAATATCCTGAAACAGGCTGAGAGCGGCGGTATTATACTTACAGGCATGGGCAACCCCAAGCCGTATCCTATTTACTGGGACCACATGCTGATTGACGCGTGCCAGGTGACCAATCCCTCCATAGACCCGCTCCGTGAACCAATGGAGCTTCGCACATACCTTGGAGCCAAGCCGGATTGTCTGGATTTCGAAGGAGAACATGATAACATCAGCCTGAAAACCGAGCTTGCACCGCAGGTGAAGCTGGACATACCCATAGTGTTCGCTGCCATGTCATACGGCGCAATAAGCCTGAATGCCCACAAGGCACTGGCTATGGCAGCCAGGCGCATGGGCACCCTGATGAATACAGGCGAAGGCGGGCTGCATGAAGACCTTGCATCTTATACTGACAGGATTATCGTGCAGGTAGCGTCCGGGAGATTTGGCGTGACAAGCAAATACCTGAACAACAGCGCGCTCGTGGAAATCAAGATTGGGCAGGGTGCAAAACCAGGAATAGGCGGGCATCTTCCCGGTGAAAAGGTGGGCGAGGACATCTCAAAGACACGGATGATACCTGTTGGCACAGATGCATTATCTCCGGCGCCGCATCATGATATTTATTCAATCGAGGATCTCTCGCAGTTGATATATGCGATAAAGGAAGCTACCGATTACAAGAAACCCGTGTCCGTAAAGATAGCAGCGGTTCACAACGTCGCAGCAATCGCAAGCGGAATTGTGCGCGCCGGCGCTGATGTTGTGATGATTGACGGATTCCGCGGGGGTACAGGAGCAGCTCCGATGGTCATAAGAGACCATGTAGGAATACCTGTTGAGCTTGCTCTTGCGGCAGTGGACGACAGGTTGAGACAGGAAGGCATACGCAACCGCGCATCCATCCTTGTGGGGGGCAGCATCAGGCAGAGCGCGGATGTCGTGAAAGCCATTGCGCTCGGAGCGGATGCCTGCGTAATAGGCACGGCGTCGCTCATCGCAATGGGCTGCCGTGTGTGCCAGAAATGCTATACAGGCAACTGCGCATGGGGAATAGCTACGCAGAAACCCGAACTTGTGCGCCGCCTGAACCCTGAAGTCGCGGCAGACCATCTGTGCAACCTTCTAACTGCATGGGGTCATGAGATTCAGGAAGTGCTGGGCTCGCTTGGCATAAACGCCATCGAATCATTGCGAGGCAGCAGGGAACGCCTGCGAGGTGTCGGGCTAAATCAGGAAGCTCTTGACATACTCGGGATAAAACATGCAGGAATAGGACAGTGATTCGCATGAACAATTTTTATGAAAAATTGGGGCAAACGACAGGTATGCGAAGCATACCTGAACACCGGATAAAGCGAG
>JBAQYK010000404.1:0-3047 GCA_049299995.1 Candidatus Methanoperedens sp. | reverse complement strand
CATATACTCCATAATGTGGATAGAATCAAGTCCCAGCATGAGGATTCCAATCCTCTCCCCATTTCGAAAAACAGGTGTAACGAATCTCTGCACGCCGTGGGCATATTTTCCATAAGGGTTTTTGTTGCCTGCATGGGCTTCTGTTATGTTTAATATCCTCCCCTCGATGTGACTTACGTATATCTCGCCTTCCCTGAGCTTCATCCCCTCCTTAAAATAGTTAATTACAGGCTTATCAGGCGCTGCCCTCGCTTTGAACTCCAGATTCTCGTCTTTGCTCAAGTCCAAATAGTCGTATCTTATGGAACCGTTTCTTATCTTGATTCTTTCCACACCGTCTGTCCCTATGAACGACAATTCTGAATATACAGGAAGCATGGCATAATTATCCTTGTTAAACCAGACTGCTTTCTTCTTAGTGTTTACGAAGCTCTCGTATGTTTGCCCGTCCATGGGCAGTTTCGCCAGCAGCAGGGCGTCGTCTTCAACGCTCCTCAGGAATTCTGAAATCTGCTTTGATATCTCAAGCAGCCTCATCCTTATTAGCTTCTCAGACTGTGCATCAAGCGTGTCTTTACTGTTTTTTATGGCAATGTCACCAACTTTCTGGAACCTGCCAGCACTCTCGGATTGCAGCGACTGGCTCGCATTATCTATCTGTTTCTTAAGAACAGGAAAATCCGATAGTACATAAAAAGACAATATTAACAACGGGATTAAAGTAATTATTAACAGCAAAATGGAGATTTTATAAATTACAGAAATATTCCTCATAAAACCCGCTTAAAAATTTCATCCTTTAACCACCACCAGTATCTAAAGGATACAAGAATTGCGATAACGTTACCTGTCAAAAGCAGGAAAATATACAGTCCCTGAATATCAAGTAAAGATTCTAATGAATGCGGCGTCTGGTAATTTTGATGTAAATACGTATGAACCGGAATAGTTAACAGGATAACAATGCACGCCACATAATACCAAAGATAATACGGGGGATGTCGAAATCCCTCTCCCATTCGCGCACTGAGTTTTGCCAGAACAACATAAAACACAACAATACCTATCACGCCGATGGACTGCAATATAAACTCCAGTTCCAGTATCATCTCCACACCCCTCCTGTCATTACAGTGTAAAGCCTGAGACTTGCCGCAGCAAGCAGAACTCCGCCCGCTGCCAGGAACGCGCTGCTGTTATCGCTGAAAAAATTATTGGAAAAAAAGAAAAAAGGGATGAGAAGTAAAATTCCTGATTCGATGAATAGATAATAATATGCTCGTTTTTTAAAGGTCTTTTCATAAAAAATAGCGATACCTGCAGGTAAAATCATAAGCAAGAGATACGAAACGCCTGAAACCAGGATTAAAATCAAAAAAACCGGGTTGTTCATTATCAATGCTTCTCACCAAACGTTTCCCTGAATATATCTGCCGGCGTTTTGCGCGCGCTTCCGCTGAGTACGCTTTCATACCCTTTCATCGAGGTCTTGACATTGACGCCCTTTTCCGTGATTTCAAATTCCCTTATCTCAGTGTCGTGCTCAATGCCGCGCGATTTAAGTACGCTCAGGACGCCACGTATCTTTCCTTCAATCTCGACATGCCGCAGAAGAATAATATTATCTACTGCGCCGGACAGCGCTTCATGGGTCAGCTTGACAGCCCCGAAAAGCTCGGAAATCTCGCTGCTGACACAGGTTGTGACATCCATGGATGAAAAAAGGTCAAGCAGGATTGTCATATAATTTTTGCGTTCCATATCGTCAGGGAGCGCAGTTTCGAGATTTTCTATACCGTCGAATAAAAGGCGTTTTACGTTATTTTCTTTTATTTTTCTCTTCAGTACCAATGCCTGTTCATCAGGGTAATACAAAACAGGAGAGACATAAAGTACTTCCAGCATTTTTTTGTTTAAATATGGCTCAAGAGCCAAGCCAAATGTTTTTGCATTCCGTATAAGTTTGGATGGTCGTTCCTCGAGTGATATTACCAGCGCGTTCTCACCTTTCGAAAGACCTTCGCAGATAAAATGGAGACCGAATGTCGTCTTCCCGGTACCTGTCGTGCCTGAAATTAATAAAACATCATCTTTTAAGATGCCTCCTTTTAGCATCTTATCGAGTCCCTGAATTCCTGTACTGGCTTTGGCTGTCGAGGCGGGTTTTTCAACCCATGGACCGGGCAAAAGTCTCGGGAAAACGACTATGCCGTTTTCTCTTATATCAAAGGAATGTTTCCCTGAGATGTATTTCTGTCCCCTCATTTTCAGGATGGAGAGTTTTCTTTCTGACCGCGTTCCAACAGCTTCATCTGTGATGTATATTATCCCATCGGCAAGATAACCAACCATGCTCTTACGGAGGTCTTCAAGTATGAATTCGCCTGTTATGATGACAAGGGTGTTCCAGCTTTTAATGGATGTGAATAAATCAAAATAGAAGCCGCGCGTATCATCTAAAGGCTTGCTGCCTGCTTTCAGGATGTCGCCGAGCACTGTCAGGGGGTCAATGACAATCCTTGATGGCTTGAGCTGGGATATTTTCTTATTTATAAACTCCAGGATTTCCTCGTGTCCCTGCTTCAATAAAGTCTCGCTTACACTTATGATGTTCATCTTGTTGGTTTCATAAAGCTTGTTGTCAAAGAATGAGAACCGCGACATATAGCTGTTAATCATCGCAGGGGGCTCTGAAAGTGTTGAAATGAAAAGACAGGTCTCTCCAGCCCTCGCTGCATTGAACAGGGACTGGGCGGCGAATGTGGTTTTCCCGCTTCCCGCCGCGCCTGCGACAAGGACGACAGAGGGTTTATTGAAGCCCCTTTCAAGAATATTATCTAAATCAGGAATATGCGATGGAACTATGTTCATTTTACCCTCCTGCGCGCTTAATTAAATAATAGGTTAAATTCTATATAAGGCTTGGGTAGGGTATTATTTTGTTTATCCTATAGCATCATGACCCATGAAATAGTTTAAAACCACAGAGGACACAGAGAGCACAGAGATTATGGAATTGAATGAAATATCTGAAAAGATTATTGGAG
>JBAQYK010000403.1:0-7205 GCA_049299995.1 Candidatus Methanoperedens sp. | reverse complement strand
GTTATTATAATATATGAAAAGCACTCAGGATAGGATATTCAATCAATAGTCATCGGAGATAACAAATGATAGTCAAAAAAGGAAGTTTTGTAATAGAAGGATTGGAAAACGTCCAGATAAACATTGGTAAAATCGGTGAAGGAGTGGAAGAGACAGTAGAAGGACCCACGCCAAGACCTGAGATTATCAGCCTTCGGAACTGGGATTACCGCATCCTGGACAGGTATGCTCCTGTGTACACACCTACAAGCGATTTGTGCGATTACTGCACGTACGGGAAATGCGACCTCACAGGCAACAAGGAGGGAGCGTGCGGTATTGACCTTGAAGGGCAATCGGCAAGACAGGCTCTGATGACAAGTATAATGGGGTCAGCCTGCCACACAGCGCACGGGCGGCATCTCCTGAATTACCTTATTAAAAAATACGGTGAAGACCACCCGATAGACGTCGGACCGAGCAACCTGAAAGCTCCGCTCACCGAGACTATAATGGGATTCCAGCCGCAAACCATAGGCGATTTTCTTCCGGTTCTTGATTATGTTGAAGAACAATTGACACAGCTTATAGCCTCTGCCAATACAGGACAGGAGGGTTCTGCACGGGACTTTGAATCCAAGGCACTTCATGCCGGAATGCTTGACCTTCTCGGGATGGAGGTCGCAGATATAATCCAGATATCATGTCTTGGGCTTCCTAAATCCGACGAAAAAACACCCATGGCGGAAATAGGGATGGGCATACTTGACCCCAAGAAACCTGTGGTGATATGCGTCGGGCATAACATTGCCGCGCCGGCGTACATTCTTGATTACATGGACAAAGGCGGTCTTTTTGATAAAATCGAGATTGCCGGATTGTGCTGTACTGCCCACGATATGACGCGTTATAATAAAGCGTCAAAAATCATCGGTTCAATGAGCAAGGAACTGAAATATATCAGGTCTGGAATACCCGATGTGCTGGTTACAGATGAACAGTGCGTCAGGGCAGATATACTGAAAGAAGCGCAGAAACTTCACATTCCGGTAATTGCCACTAACGAAAAAATCACATACGGATTACCTGACAGGTCAAATGACAGCGTGGATGCTATCATAGACGACCTCGTAAGTGGAAAACAGGCAGGAGTATTGCTTCTCGATTTTGAAAAAATCGGGGAACTTGTCCCTAAACTTGCCATGAAGATAGGACCGATCAGGAAAGCCAGAGGAATTACAGCGCTTCCCGATGAAGAGGAATTTAAAAAACTTGTCGCAAAGTGCACAAAGTGTCTCCAGTGCACGCGCGATTGCCCGCAGGGCTTGCCGATTGCGGATGCAATGGCTGCGGCTGTAAATGGCGATCTTGCGCCTTTTGAGATACTGCACGACAAGTGTGTCGGATGCGGCAGGTGCGATTATAGCTGCCCCGTGGATATCCCGGTCTTGAACGTTATCGAGAAAGCCGCACAGCGCGTGATACGCGAGGAAAAAGGCAAGGTGAGGATTGGAAGGGGACAGATAGGCGACCCTGAGATACGCGAGGAAGGGCGCAACCTTGTGCTTGGAACAACGCCCGGAGTGCTTGCTTTTGTGGGCTGCGGCAATTACCCGGACGGCACAAAAGACGTATATGATATTGTTGAAGAGATGATACAGCGCAGTTATATCATAATATCTTCAGGCTGCGCCGCCATGGACATAGGAATGTATAAGGATAAGGAAGGAAAGACCCTTTATGAGCGCTACCCCGGAAGGTTCATCAAAGGCAATCTCCTGAATACCGGCTCATGTGTTTCAAATGCGCATATAGCCGCGACCACTATAAAAGTGGCGTCCATATTTGCGGGCAGGAAGACGAAAGGCAACTGGGAAGAAATCGCGGATTATGTGCTCAACAGGGTCGGAGCTGTCGGAATAGCATGGGGCGCATATTCCCAGAAAGCTTTCGCTATCGGAACAGGCTGCAACAGGCTTGGCATCCCGGTCGTTGTCGGACCGCACGGCACAAAATACAGGCGGGCTTTTATCGGGAAGCCGTACAGGAAAGAGGACTGGAACGTCCTGGATGGGAGGGACGGCTCGGTTGTCAATGTTGAGCCTGCGCCAGAGCATCTGATGATAACCGCAGAGACAAAGGATGAAGTGATGCCGCTTCTGGCAAAGCTGTGCTTCAGACCAAGCGATAACAGTCTTGGAAGGGCTATCAAGCTCACGCATTATATCGAACTCAGCGAAAAATATCTCAAGAAGATGCCCGATGACTGGCACATATATGTAAGAAGCGAGGCTGACCTGCCTGTCGCAAAGCGGGAACAGCTCCTGAAGCTTCTTGAAGAAAAAGGATGGAAGATTGACTGGGAAAAGAAAAAGATAACAGAAGGACCACTTCGCAAAGTTGATGTTTCCTTCCAGCCTACCAATGTTCCCCGCCTCTGTAAGGAGGTCAAGAAATGAACACGAAGCCTGCAGGGAAAACGACTGGAAAACACATTGAAAAACCTGTTGAAAAACATGTAGAAAAGAAGGTCGAGACTGCTGCTGAAAAAACCCTGGATACGACGAGGCAGGCTGTACCTTTCGATACCGGCAATATCCCCGGTCCGAAAATGGCGCGTGCGGTGATGCCTGCCGTGCCGGGAAAAATGCTTGCAAAGGCGAAACGACCTTTGTTGATAGTGGGTTCCGAAATTGATGATGAAGACGTCCTGGCAAGAGTTGTTGCATTGGGCAAGGCAGGAATACAAATAGCTTCGGTTGGAGATTCTTATAAATATCTCGCAGATAAGGAGCTTGATGCCCATTATGCAAATATGCACGCGCTTGCATCATATCTTTGCGACCCTGACTGGAAGGGACTTGACGGAAAAGGCGGATACGACCTTGTTGTGTTTTTCGGGATAACATATTATTACGCATCACAGGCAATATCCGCGCTTAAGAATTTCTCGAAAATAAAAGTGATATCTATTGATAAATACTATCACCCGAATGCGGATATGTCATTCGGAAACCTCAAGAAAGACGTGTTCATAGCAGCGCTCGATGAAGTTATAGCCCAATTACCCAAAAAATAAAGACCCCATATAACAAAACAGGAAAAATAATCATGGCAAACGAATTCCCTTTTGAAATCTCACCCATGTTCGAGGGTGAACGTGTACGGAAAGACGATATGTTTGTTGAACTCGCAGGACCCAAATCGCGAGGGTTTGAGCTTGTGAAAGCCGCGAGTCTGGATGAAATCGAGGACGGCAGGTTTACCCTTATCGGACCCGATATTTCGGCGATGCAGGAAGGGGCACGGCATCCTTATGCTATGATATACCGCATCGCAGGGAAACTGGTAGAGCCCGACCTTGAAGCAATCGTGGAGAGGCGAAACCACGATTTCCAGAATTACATACAGGGTTATATGCACCTGAACCAGCGGTACGATGTGTGGGTGAGGATTAATAAAGACGCTATCAAGAAAGGACTCAAGTCGTTCGAACAGATAGCTAAAGCCACGATGATGCTTTTCAAGAATGAACTGCCATTTATTGAGAAAATAGAAGCTACATACATCACAGACCCTGACGAGATGGAGAAACAAAGGGCAGAGGCAATAAAAACCTACGAGGCAAGGGATGCCAGGACAAAAGGTCTCCATGACGAGGATGTGGATGTGTTCTATGGCTGTACCCTGTGCCAGAGCTTTGCCCCTACGAACGTATGCGTCGTGACCCCTGACAGGATTTCATTGTGCGGCGCTATCAACTGGTTTGACGGGCGCGCCGCAGCCAAGGTTGACCCTGAAGGACCACAATTCGCCATTCCTAAAGGCGATATCATCGACGCGTTGAGCGGTGAATATTCAGGCGTGAATGAGAAAGCTGTCGCCCTCTCAGGCGGGGAATATTCCCGTATAAAAATACATTCATTTTTCGAATACCCACACACAAGCTGCGGATGTTTTGAGGTCGTGGGATTCTACATTCCGGAAGTTGACGGCATCGGATGGGTTGACAGGGATTTCACAGGCACTGCGCCTAATGGTCTTGCCTTTTCTACAATGGCGGGACAGACAGGCGGAGGAAAACAGATTATCGGCTTCCTGGGCGTCGGTGTGAACTACTTCCGCTCACCCAAGTTCATCCAGGCAGATGGCGGCTGGAACCGCGTTGTGTGGATGCCCAAGAACCTGAAAGAGAAGATTAAAGCAGACATACCTCCCGAACTTTCGGATAAGATGCCGACGGAAGAAGATGTAACTGACTTAAAGACCCTGCGTGATTATCTTGAGAAAAAGCAGCACCCGATTACCCAGAGATGGACGAAAGAAGAGGCTGCCGCAGAATCTGCGGCTGGAGATGCTGCTAGCCAGGCGCCATCAGCGCCGGCATGGTCAGTGCCTTCCATGATAATGCCTGCGGGAATGCCAGTGATGCCGCAGTTCGGCGGCGGCGAAGGCATGAAGCTTGTTTTCAAGAACGCTAAAATCACAATCGATCGTATCGTATTGAAAGGTAAAGAGAAATGAAACTGGTTGATTAACAACGAACTGGTACTAACTCAATACGAACTCAAAAGTCCGTTATAGTCGAATAAGAAAGAGAGATTGTCCGCTCTATTTACTCCAGCCCGAAGTGCTTCACATTCCAGTCCGCAATCGCCTGGATCTTCTTAATCTCCTCGGCGCCGCCATTCATCGTAAACAGATGCTTGAACCTTCCCTGCACCTTCAGATACTCCTCCACAGGCTTCCTGTTCTTGAGTTTCCTCACATTCGTAACCACGCCGTTCTCCATCTCATACAGCGGCCACATCGCAGTCTCGACTGCTAATTTACCCACCTCAATGGTCTTTGAGCTCTCAAACTTCCATCCGGTACAGCAGGGCGCATGAACGTGCACATAGGTAGGTCCTTTTATCTCGGTAGCTTTTTTCACCTTTTTCATCATATCAGGCGCGTAAGAGATAGATGCCGTAGCAACATATGGCGAGCCGTGTGCTGCTATGATGGCAGGCATGTTTTTCTTGTTCAGCGGGTTACCGAAGGATTGTTTGCCCGCCGGGCTTGTTGTGGTGCTTGCATACAACGGCGTGGCGCCGCTTCTCTGGATGCCGGTGTTCATGTATGCCTCGTTATCCACACAAATATAAGTAAAATCATGTCCGCGCTCAAATGCGCCTGAGATTGCCTGAAGACCTATGTCAAGGGTGGCGCCGTCGCCGCCAATAGCAATTATTTTGGTGTTGTTCTTTTTCCCGAGCGACTTGAGCGCAGCCTCCACGCCAGAAGCAACTGCCGCTGCATTTTCAAACAATGAATGTATCCAGGGCACGCCCCACGCTGATTCCGGGTAAGGGGTGGTAAATACCTCAAGGCAGCCTGTGGGACTGACAATAATACAGTCCTCGCCTATGGCATCGAGCACGAACTTTCCTGCAAGAGCGTCGCAGCATCCCGCACATCCGCGGTGACCGGGTTTCAGGAGGCTCATGCCAGATCCTCCCTCAAATCAGCAAATTCGCTCTCTATAAATATCCCTTTTTCCACTAACTTTGCTTTATTGATGATTTTCACAATTGTACTCATCGGAATATCGCGCCCCCCATGCCCGAGCATGAAGCCGATAACAGGAACACGAATGTCTGTATTATGAAGGCACGCCTTGACCTCTGTGCAAAGTGCGCCTTCGTTCTTGCCAATAGAAATATTCTTGTCGAGTGTAATAACTATTTTTGCGTTCTTCAGGGCATTTTTTATGGCTTCGGCAGGGAAAGGTCTAAACGACCTGACCTTGAGAAGACCGACTGATTCGCCTTCGCTGCGAAGCACGTCTATCGTATCCTTGATAGTGCCTATGACCGAACCCATAGCCATTATGACAATCTCGGCATCATCAAGAACATAACCATCTATAAGACCGCCATAATATCTTCCGTATATATCCCTGAATTCGTTAGCTACTTCTTCGATTTTACCTAACGCCACACCCATGGCTTTTTCCTGCTTGTACCGGAACTCCGTGTAGGTGCTCGGGTCGGCAAAAGCGCCGAAAGACATTGGATTTTTCGGGTCAAGCACAAACTCGGGATTATAGGCTGGAAGGAATTCATCCGTGAGGCTCTGCTCAAGCAGGATAACAGGTTCATAAACATGGGAGAGAATGAACCCGTCCATGCACGACATTGCAGGAAGCAAAATATCCTCGTCTTCCGCGAGTTTATAAAGCTGCGGAGTCATATCTGCGGCTTCCTGGACATCTTCGGCATAGAGCTGTATCCAGCCAGTGTCCCGCTGGGAAATTGAGTCCTGCTGGTCGTTCCAGATATTGATGGGCGCCGAGAGCGCACGGTTTACCACAGTCATAACAATAGGCAATCTCATGCCAGAGGCGTTGAAAAGGGCTTCATGCATAAGCGCAAGTCCCTGCGAGGTCGTTGAGGAATACGTTCGCGCGCCTGCGGCGCTGGCTCCAATGAGTGCTGAGATTGCAGAGAACTCGGATTCCACGTTCATGTATTCGCAGTTCATCTCACCGTCTGCCACGAACTGGGACAGGTCTTCTACTATATGCGTTTGAGGAGTTATGGGATAAGCTGAAATCACATTGGGCTTGCATACTTTGACAGCGTGGGCTACAGCATAAGAACCTTCTACTACAACCATACTTTTCCTCATTTTCCCTCCAGCACCATTTTTATTGCTTTTTTAGGGCACTCGTTTGCGCAGATTCCACAGCCTTTACAATATTCATAATCTGGCTCGAAATAGCCGTTCTCTAATTTATAAACAATACCTTCGGGGCAATATATTGCACAGATGCCGCATTTGCTGCACAGCTTGTGATCAAAAACAGGCATGAATGACCTCCATGCCCCGGTCTTGTTTACTCTTGTACTTCCCGGTTTTGTTACGGTTTTAATAACAAGTTTCATCGCTGCGCCTCCATGAGGTCATAAGCCGCCTGGATAGCTGCCGCATTCTTCTCTCCCACTTTTCCCGGGAACCGTTCCATAACTGCATTTTTTATAGATTCTGGTTTTATCAAGCCCGAAACGCCGGCAAATGCCCCCGCAAGGATGGTATTGACTATGGGTTTTCCTATTATGTCCATTGCCAGTTTAGTCGCATCCAGTGTTTTTATGGGGGCTTTTGTAGCCAGAGTGAAGGATTCCGGGGCTTTTTCAGTATTAATAAGAATAAACCCGTCAGGTTTGGTTCCGGCAGCAACA
>JBAQYK010000402.1:0-6111 GCA_049299995.1 Candidatus Methanoperedens sp. | reverse complement strand
CCCTATAATATTAAAGGATATCAGGTATGTGTCAAGAAAAACCAAAAAAACATAGCCGGACATGATATAACGTCAAGCGATTTTAACCTGTACCAATATTCTGTCAGTCTGGATATAAGGCTTATTTCTCTCATGAAAGCGCTTTCAGATGAAATCAAAGATACAATACTGGAGAGAAGCAAATCTACAAATCTGAAAAGTGTAGAAGATTTGCGTATTGAACTCCAGAATTCGGCGTCTATATTACTTGAAAAGGTTATTAAGAAAAGCGAGTGGGATGACCTTACCGATATTGCTGTAGAAGAAAAAAATTTGATTGCATGGATGGCTGTTGATAATATCATAGGATACGGCATATACACGCCTCTGATATACGATCGAAACATCACAGACATTGAAATTAAAGAGGAAGGCGACGATCGATATAAAATTACATGCCGACATTTATATTCCAGGCCAAAAAAAGTGTGTCTTGTTGATGTTTCGATTAATAAAAGCGAAGTGGAAAATCTCGTAAAAAATATCGTGCCGAGAATAGCGGGTACTGTTGGAGATACTGCTCTCTTTAAAAACGATACCCTTGAAACTGCGGGTGAAATTGCTGGTGTAGGTAAAATCAGGTGTACTATCAACAGACCGCCTATAACAAAAGGGTACCATGTAGAATTAAGAAAACACGCCAAGAAACTGAGCATACCTGAGTTGATGGCGCTGGGAGAAGGGTCAGCCGAGACTTTTTCGCTGCTGTGGATGTTCTCTTTACTTTCCAAAATGAGCGTCATGTTTGTGGGTCCGGTCGGCTCAGGCAAAACCACGCTGCTTGTAGCATCCCAGGCAGGGGCGCCCGAGAGTCTGGTATGGGGTGTTGTGGGTGATATAGATGAACTGCAGGGTATAAGCGGCGATTATGTGTTGTTCAAAACCATTGCGGGAGATACGGCGTCTCGCGACCTTGTGAGACGAAAACTGTTGAGGAAGAGAAAGGATAAAGTCATCGTCCAGGAAATCCGGGATCAGAAAGATGCTGAAGATTATATCAGCCAGAGACAGCAGGGCGAAGCCATACTCAGCACTACCCATGCAAGAAGTATAGACGAACTTGTAGACAGGTTCAGGTTCAATTTCCAGATACCCGAAGAATACGTATACAAAAGCATCGACGCCGTTGTCGTCATGAACGAACGCGACCGGCAGATCATTGAAACCATTGGGGTTATGGATCATGAAGGAACTAATAAAATATATAAAATATTGGAATTCGATTATGGTAATAATACATGGATCTGGAAAAATAAAAACGGAGACACGGTGGATTTTTCATCGGCGCTCAGAGATTTGAGTACCGTGCCCAGCATCAGGAATGTTTTAAGAATGCAGGAAAATTCTCTAACTGCGGAACGGTTTGCAGAACTGGGAGAAATTGGCGTTTTAGCGATTAATGAACTTCTTATAAAATGTTTCAAAAAACAGCCTTCTGGAGTATATGCGCCTGTAATAAGTGATACAGTAGTGTTTCGATTAACAAAGGAATGCCTGCAGACGGCATATGACCTGTACATTCATGGATTTGAGAAAGATATCGCGATTGAGAGGTTAAAATATTGGCTCCAAAAACAGTAAGAATCCAGGACGCTCTTTTCGAACCGGGAACTTCCGGAGCACAACCAGAACCAGATATTAAAAAACATAAAATACATCGCTACATTCGCCCGCCGAGTTCTGATAAGGAACAAGTGAATCTCCATAAAGAAATAGAAGATTATGATAAAAGTGTACGCCAGTGGGATAAATATGCAGAACATATACCGCCCGTAACTTATTTTTCAGATTGGTTTGTATCGAGAAGAGGTGGACAATTAAGGAAAAACATTGATTATATCAATAAAAATATTCATCATCTCAATATAACGCCAAGAATGGTATATAATAAAATGATACTGCTCTTTCTGCTTTTCCTGTGTATGGGGTATTTTTTCAGTTTGATCATAGAAAATTCCATGTATAAACTCATCGTTGTTGCGATTTTTCTTCTTCTGGGTCAAAAAATCTCTGAATCAAGTACAACAAACAAAATAAAAGGATGGTCTGAACCGGATTATGCTGAAAAGCTGGTATACAATATAGCGCTGGTGAATGAAGCTATGATGTGCCACGGTCCTACACAGCTTCTGGAACGCGTAGCAGGCAACAGCGCTTTTGGCCCTATTGCAAAAGAATTCTCAGAGCTGATAAAGGAAATACATATCCAGAAACTCAACCCTTACGATGCTATCGTTGCCTGGAGTGAAAGCCAGGAACTTGAATCTTTACGAGACATAGGAAAAATCATGCGCCTGAAAGAATCAGGCTTTCCTATCGACGTTGACGGGTTTATCAACCGCGCAAAAAGAGATAGTTTGCGGGCTATAGAGCAAGAAACGAAAAAAGCAAGTGTGAACCAGAGCGTGATGAATATTATAAGCATCTCTCTTCCGCTGATGTTTGCATTCGGCATGCCTTTTTATTATATACTTTACTTAAAACCATGGGTTAAAATCCTGCCGATGGGGACTGTTTTAATCCCGCTTGCCCTCACTATATTTGAATGCGCTGCATATCATTTCATTGTCGGCAAGCTCTTTGGAGATAAAATATTCAAAAGCTACGGCAAATTAATAGGAAATGTCAGTTTTTCAACGAACTGGAAAGAAACCATTACTAAAGATATGCTGGATAAAAACCGTATCGGTATGGGACTCGTCGGGTTCTTTGGCGTGTTGCCGATGAGCTTCTTTGCGGGAATAGAATGGTTCGTTGCCGCTGTATTAGCGGGTTTGTTTTTTTATATAACAACTCCCTATTTTTACTCAAAACTTGGTCGCGGGCTGTCCGACATCTCAAGCTATGAAGAACTTGCAGAAGAAGTAAAAACCATTATTAAACATTTCTATGACAACAATCATTTAAATGCGTTTATTGCATTCAAATCTTTGCCTGAAAAGATGGGTGGGTTAAAAGATGTTATAAACTATTATGTAAAAGAAGTCGAACTGGGCATGAGTGTGGAATCCGCCCTGACCACTCTTGCTGACTGGATTGATTACAAAACAAACAGAAACGCTATATTACTTACGGACAGGCTTCGAAGAACGGCTGATGCCCTTATTGAGAGCGACAGGGAACTGAGGCTGAAACGCATCCTGGAAGAGATTACAGCAGTTAGGGAAGCACAGCAGGATAGGGAAACCGCGTTCACGGAAGCCAAAACCGAAAAGTCTTATATATCCATGTATTTCATGCCGCTACTTCTTGGATTTTCGGTGTTTTTCGCTGTTATTCTTGTAAGCGTACTGCAGATGTTTAACGTAGGTATGAGTTCACTACTGCCCGGTAAAACAACACTTGGTTTTGGGGCGATTGTCAAGGATAGCATCGACAGCATACGATGGATTGTTTTCAGCCAGGGCGCATTGAATCTCACAATTGCGTGGAAGAACTCGGAAAAAAAAGATCTTCTTCGAACAATTGCAATAGCTACTGTGATATATTCAATAACAGCTACTATCGCATTCTCCTTCGCAGCACGAATGCTGCCAACAGCGTTCTGACAGAAAAACGGGGTTAAGGGTGTGAACGATAGCTCCTACCTTCAGGCATGGAGAGGTTCAAAGGGTAATAAAAAGTTCTGTTGAAAAGGGGAGAAAGTTTTTTGTCAAATATATCGTCGATGAGTTAGTATTATAATATATATTTTATTCGGTTTTTTCATATATAGTATACTGGATTTGAAAATCGGGGTTTTTTGTCAAACCCGTATCGGCAAAGCGTAAGTTGACAAATTCCATGTTTGTCGAGCTAAACTGTCAATCTGTCGATTTTTGTCAAATCGCTTATTAACCGATTGTTTAACTGAACTCAGGATTATTGACTGTGACCTGTTTTTGTCAAGTACACTGTCAATTTGTCAAATTTTTTGTCAAACACGTATCAGCAGAACTTAAGTTGACAAATTCTATATTTTGTCAAGTTAATTTGTCAATCTGTCAAATTATTTGTCAAACCAGTGTTGGTAGAGCCCCAGTTGACAAATTCCCTTTTTTTGTCAAGTTCACTGTCAAACTGTCAAATAACTCAAAGATAACTGAAGGCAACTACTGTTATCAAGGCAAATATCGCACTGAATACCAGCCCCGGACGGGGATCGCCCTGTTCATATCTGCCCATAACCAGGCCAGCGCCGATGCCAGTCAATGCACTACTGTGGTAAAACAGCCTTTTATAATACTCCATATCCAGTGGAATGCTGACACCTGTACCCAGGTTCGTAAATGCTTTGAAGAACATGTTGTTTATGATCCATACAATTGCCACGAAAAGAAAATAAGTAGCTATTATCATTTTCGTATTCATTTTCATATCGCCTTCAATTTCACGGTTAATATTGAAATTGTTCTGGATATCTTCACCAACACCTTCCAGAACTTTACTTATGTTCCCGCCGCAGCGAAGCGCATCATTGATGATCACTGCAGCCCTGGTCATAACAAAACTCCTTTTATCCTTTAATATATCGATAGCGGTTTCCAGACATTCTCCCATCTTCAATGACTGATATATTTTTTCAACCCTTTTATTGATATGTTCATATACTGGCGTAGGTTCAAAAATTTCAATTATCCCGTATCCCATACGGTGCCTATCAGCCACGTTTCTTAGAAAAACAGTCATTGCTTCCTCCTCTTTACGCAGTCTGTTTACCGCCCCGCGCCAGTATAAACCATACGGTAAAATCATAATAATGAAAAAAACCAGAAGCGTTGTATCGATGCCAAGCCCGATGAGCTTTATCAGGTAAGCGGCTACAGCCCCGGCAACCGCCCCAATAACCAGGCGCCCATCCTCTGTGTTCAGATAATCTTTTACATTAACTTTTTCTTTGAATCCTTCTTTGTCCTTATTTATTCCTTTTTCCTTTGCTGTATCCGGCTTTACCTCTATTTTTACACCACGTTCTGCCATCAGTAAAAATACAATAGTCCCGAGAGGAATATATCCGTATACAACGACATCGCCCATGGTCACTTCTTCACCCATCAATGCAGTTGTCATTAATGTCAAGAGCACCATTAGCGGCATCATTACCATGGCAATGGTATATATCTCAACCAGCGCAGCTCTGCCCTGAGTGCTTTCTTTTGATTTTATACTTGATAACCGGTTCAAATTCTCGGATGCGTTCCTGAGATAGGTATTCAGGGTCCCCATATTCAATGTAGTCTCGACTATCCCGTTCAAATACTTCCTGAGTTCGTAACTGCTCGTGGTGCTGGCAACATGATTTATTGCATCAATGTAATTGATGTTAAAAGATGATCTTTTGAGGATTATCCCAATCTCTTCGCCAATCTCTCCATACAATTTTGATTTTTCTATATTCCCGAAGGCATCAAGTAAATATGCATTGTTCTGAAGCATTATTGCCATATGACTGGCAAATACCGACATTTTTTCATCGATCATTTTTCCGCGTTCGGTAGCTTTCATTTTCGGATACGAAGTTATAAAAGTCAAAGACGTAGAAAAAGAAAGCACGGGAATTAAAATCATTACTGCATAAACAATGATAGTATACAGGGCTTTCTGTGCATACTCCTGAGACAACCCGCCCAGCCTTGCGGCTGTTAATATATCCGGAATTGTCGTAAGCCCGGTCTGGAACGTATAAAATAGATACGATGCAAGAATGCCTGCAATACCTACTGCAACCGATAGCATTACTCCTTTGATGATATAATCATCAGCCATTGTTTTCATTCTTGCTGATATTATCGTTCTATCCAGTCCGTAATACCAATCCTGCTTCTGTACCCGGTTAATAATAAAAGAACGAAGTTTTTCCGGAATTTCAACCATGTTTTTCTTCAACTCCACTATACATGTGCGATATTATTCGTTCACTAACTCTATCCGGATTGCTGAGGTTTTCATTAATCATCCTTTGCAAACATGTGATTTTATGCTCAAGTTCCTGAGTCCTCAGAGAAGCTGAAAGTCCCTGTACATGATCGTATATTTTAACAAACCGCGGCGTTTCATTAATTCGGCGCTGTTCATAGATCGCGTCTGCAAACC
>JBAQYK010000401.1:0-2537 GCA_049299995.1 Candidatus Methanoperedens sp. | reverse complement strand
GCATTAGCCTCCCTTCCAGAGAACACTGTTTCGATATGTGCCGCAATTATAGGCAGGTTGCTTACCGTTCCGACTTTCTTGGAATATATATAAGTCTTTCCAGCCTCAATGGCGGTTGTGTCAACCTCCCCGCCGTCTTTCAAAAGTTGTATTAATACAATCTTTCCGCCTGTGATATCCACGTCTTTGATTTTCAGGACATACCCTTCGTTCAATGTCAGCGTGCTTCCTGCATACACCGCGCGCTGGGTATCGTCGTCTGCAAGTACCTTGTGGAGCTGCTTGCTGCTTATTGTGCTTATTGCAGTGGTTGTTATGCCTGTCGAGTTGGTTGTGTATCCTGCAAAATACTTCTCTGCCATAAATCCTATGACGTTAAATGAACCGAATTTATTATACTTGAAACTTACCGACTGCGGCGTTGTAGTGTATATAAGCTTATTTTCAGCAATCGACCTGTCGGTTCTTGTTAAGGATAATTTCTCAGAGCCTACATCTTCATCTATGTCATAATAGAACCCTTCGAAGTTTAACGGGTTCCAATCATAAGTTGTGTCCGTAGATTGCGATATTGTACCCCTCACCTCATAAGTGCCTGACTTCTTTACCATCGGGGCAAAACGCAGCACGCTGCTGTTATCAGCAACTACTATTTTGATATCCCCCATGACATCATTGACCGAATTTGGACTTAGCGAAAGGCTGTTCTTATTTACCATCGTTATTCCTGTGTCCGAAGCGGCTGTTATTTCCATTATCCCGTATCTATTGCCAGTGCTTACTGAAGTGAAGCTTTCTGATATCTGGAATATGCCTTTGAGGAAGGCTGCATTAGCCTCCCTTCCTGAAAATACCGTATCTATGTGGACTGCGATAATCGGAAACTCGCTTACTGAGCCAACTTTCTTAGAATATTTGTACGTCCCTCCAGCCTGGACAGCAGTAGTGTCAACCTCTCCGCCGTCTTTCAAAAGCTGGACAAGAACAATCTTTCCGCCTGTGATATCCACGTCTTTGATTTTCAGGACGTATCCTTCACCTAAGGTAAGTGTACTGCCTGCATACACTGCCCGGTTCGTATCGTCATCCATTAATATCTTGTGGAGCTGCTTGCTGCTTATCGGGCTGATACCCGTGCCTCCGGTTATACCGGTAGAGCCTACCGTATACGCTGCAAAATATTTCTCAGCCATGAACCCGATAACATTATAATAACCCCATGGTTTGTACTTGAATGAAACGTTGTCAGGCGCGGTGGAATATACCAGCGTGTTTTCTTCTATGTTCCTGTCGCTGTTGCTTCCGAGGGTAATTTTAAGCGACTCGTTGCCCACGTTGTTATCCACGTCGTAATAGAAGGCATAAAAGCTCATGGGGTTCCATGTGTATGTAAGATTCATTTCCTTGGTGGAATCCCAGATGCGGTTGCCTGTTTCGTATGTGCGGGGGCGCACTGTCCATGTCCAATCAATGCCGACAGTTCCATTTGCATTCGATGCCGTCACATTCACAGTATGATTACCACTGGGGGCACTGCTGTTGGAATAACTTACTTCTACATCCGGCGCTGTTGTTGTGGTATTCACAACAAGACTGTCGATTTTCCATGTAATGGTTGCGGATTGATTAACCTTGATCTTGAAAGTAGCGGTAGCAACGCCAATGGTTTCTTTTGAGGTCGCATTGGGTTCCACTCGAGTAATTGAAGGCTTCGGAGGAACACCGGGCACAAAAGGAGACAAACTTGAAACCTGCCCTATTACTTCGCTGGTGCTTGAATTAACAGAAGTTGTAACATTATCCCATTGAGTTGTGGAATCATTCCAGTGATACAACCTTACATCTGAAGCGGTATAACCTGATGGCAATGAAGTATATTTCACACGAACAGTAATTGGTGCGGTATATATCGCAGTAGTTGAAATATCTATATAATTTCCGACAGACGAATAACCAGATGGAAGAGTTTTAGATGTATTTGGCGCTTCAATTGTGTTCCCTCCCGTTGTAACACTTGTAAAAGTAACTGATGAATTCTGTAATGCTATAGTAATGGAAGTTCCGCTTGCTGGCGTATTTGGGTCAGTAGTTGCGGTTAAATTTGTTCCTGTTTGGTTCACGTTTCCAGTTGAATCAACGGTTTTTACGGTAATTCCGTATGGTGTACCAGAATTAAGACCTGTAATATTATAGGAATACGTGGTATTTGATGTTGTGTTGCCTACAAAAGTACTGTTTTTATATACCATTACATGATTAAAATCAGAGTCGTTGGGATTGGTCCAATTAATTAACAACCAAGTGGTACCATTTCCTATCAATGTTAGATTAGTAACACTTGCCGGCGCCGTGGTATCAGGCGCGTTTGTCACAGTCCAAATCCAAGTATGTGAGTCTGTTCCGTTTGTGTTATTTGCTATAACAGTAATGTTATAAGTGCCAATGCCTGCCGAATTGTTTGCATAAGTTACTATATCAGAAATACTTGTTGTTGAATTTGTTTGTATTTGAGAACCATTGATATACCATGTAAAATC
>JBAQYK010000400.1:0-5380 GCA_049299995.1 Candidatus Methanoperedens sp. | reverse complement strand
AAAAGGAAAAAGCAACCACTCTGGAAAGTGAACTCAGGAAAGGACAAAAGATTAATACTGAGTTCAAGGAAGAGTCTGAAAGAAAGAACTCTTTAATCAGAGAGTATGAGGAATCAGTAAAAACATTGAAGGGTAAATTCGAGGAAGTCAATAACAGATACCAGGAAGCAATCGAAAAATTCGAGAAAGAAAAGCAAACTGCTATTAACCTTGAGATGCTGATTTTAGAGCTGGATAAGGAATTGGGGTTAATGGATACTCTGGAAAAAATTGAAGAGGAAAAAAAATTACCTGAGATTACGATATAAAATTAAGGTCACCGACTACATTGAAACATAACTTCCGATTGCTTTCATAAACCTCTGTTTAATTTCATTTGCGGATAGGGAAATCTCCCTGCATTTCATGTTTATAGGTTTCACAATCACATGGATAAAGCCCGCTTTGTGAAGTAAAGCATTTTTTAATTCGTTTTCGGAATGCACTTTTATAGTATTTCTTATCCCACAAGCCTTTGCCAGCAGTTCAAGGTCTATCTGGCTATGCGTAATGGTTTCCTGGTTTCCAGTGGAGCCGTACGCCGCATTGTCGATGGCAATAACAGTCAGGTTATCGGGATTAGATGTCCCGACTCCAATCAATGCGTTAGGATTCATAAGCAGGCTGCCGTCGCCGTCAATCACATACACGTGTTTTTTCTGTACCAGAGCCAGCCCGAATCCGATAGAGGACACCAGCCCCATCGAGCCAAGCATATAAAAATTAAGCTCCCTGTCCATAATATCGTATAATTCTTTGGAAGGGATGCCGAGGTTGGATATGATAATGCTCTCATCTGTGTTTTCTGCAACGATTTTAATAGCGTCATATCTTGTCATCACAGGTTTCTTTATCTCTTTATTGAATTTCAACTCCGAGAGTCTCGGACATATCTCCTGCGGTTCCGGGGCATCGCATGGTGACCCTTCCCATATCGAAGGGGAAATCAGGATAACATGTGGGAGGGAATTACTGAAAGCATCCTTGATTGCAATGTCTATGTTATCAATTTCCCCGACAGAATTGATGGCTGTAAATTTTATGCCGGCAGCATTTAGAATATCAGTCAATCTTTTCCCGAACTGCCACTGCGCCTCTATTGGTTCTTTGTAAACGCCCCGCCAGCTTGCAAGTATTGGTAAAGGGATATTGTAGGTCAGGTTAAGCGATAAAAGAGCATTTATCATATTTCCAAGACCTGTGCTCTGGATTACCATGATAGGTTTTCCGCCCCCAAGATGGGCGCCTGCGCATATCCCAATCCCGTTCTCCTCGCGTGTGAGGGAAACGGTCTTTATGTTTTTTTCTACAAGTGGAAGCAGCGCTTTAATCCTGTCGCACGGCAAAGTGGCTGCAAAATCAATCCTGTTATTTTTAAGTATGTCGACGACCCTTTGTTCCGGATTTTCCATCAAGCAAACTCACCGCACAGGGCGCAAAGACCGCAAGAATTGTTGTTTCTGTGGTTTGACTTCTCTACATTCCTTGTGTGTGGTCTGGGCTTAATCAATTTCAGAATAAATCCCAAAGGATTGGTGGACATTAAAGCTCCGTCTTTAAATTATATCAACAAGCGGGACATTTGCATTTTCGGCATGTGCGGATGGCGTTATCTTGTAAAGATGATAGTCGCGCTCAACACGCTTTACCCCGCCGCCTGTGATATTCAAAACAATATGTTCGCCGTCTTTTACTTTTCCATTCTCAACAGCCTGTATAAGGGATGCAACCGCAACACCTGCAGGCGGGAAGATATCTATGCCTTCAAGCCGCTCAAATAATTCGACTGCGGATTTTGCATCGTTGTTGGAGATGGAATACATTGTCCCATCGGTCGCACACATGGCATCGTAAACGCCTCCAGGGACAGAATATGGCGGTTCACGGTTCGAGAGAATATCGGCGTACATTTCATGTATGAGCTTTTTTGGCTCAGGCATATCGATCTCCTTGATAATATCCCGCCTGCCCGCTTTCCATGCATTATACATAGGCACAAAAGGAAGGTTCTGTGAAAGATGGAGTTTCGGGAGCTTCGCACCGAACCTTCCATCGCCCAATAATCGAAGCGATGCCTCACATGCGGCTATTCCTCCTGTTCCGCTCCCTATTGCCTGGAAATAATGGTCTGGCATCCGTTTCATGAAAAACGAGGCGTCAAGCATCACGGTTCCCATCCCATCCCTTCGCGCCACGTTTCTTGCGCCGCCTTCTGCCTGCATTCCAGGAAGTGCGGAAAGCCGCTCTGCAAGGTGTATGGAATCGGTATAGTCGCAATTATCTCCCATCTGTATGAGGCGAATGGATTTCGTGGGCTCTTCGGGAAGCCACATTCTTGAAATCCCGCTGCCCGGCACAACAATGTACACTTTTACTCCGGTGAGCGCCGATACGTGGGCAAAAGCGCGCGCAGTGTTTCCCGCAGAAGCCAGTACGAGCGAGCTACCTGAATTTTTCGATTTCACCATTGTCGGAAACGCTTCGAGTTCCTTGAAACTGCATGTCTTGATGAAAGCACCCCGCTCTGGCCAGTAGCCATTGAAAGATATGTACAGGTTTTTCAATCCAAGTTCAGATGCAAGTTCAGTACTTTTGTATGTAATCGGACCGGAATCTGTTTTTATTATATCATTAACGGGCAGCCAGTCGTGGAATCTCCCGATTCCGGAAATATTTTTCAATTCAAGTTGCTTTTTCCCGTAATTCGCCCGCAGTAATGCGTTGTCGGATGCGCATTTCAGGCGGTCGTCGAAATAAACCCCGGAGCAGCCTGTACAAACGAGATTATATTTTGTATTCTCGGGTATTGAAATATCAGGATAATATTGGGAAATGCTTCCACTACATGCCAATTCGCTTTCTGTCATAATTAATGGTTTGATTTAGATGACTATATAGGTCTTTCCATTAAACGAATAAAATTATCCAGAATAGGACACTAAATTGTTAGAAAAATACTATTGTCCATTAAAATAGCTAACGTGATTTATATTTACTGCAACTGCGCAAGAACACATCAAATGAGTTGGAAGCAGGATGGGTATGCATGTAGCTTGCTACCGTATTATACTCCATGAGTCCGTCTTTGCCATCGATAATCCCTTTTCCCCTCCTTAATATATAAACAAGGGTCGCATCTTTATCACAATCTGTTACCGAATAATGGAACTCATGTCCCCTGATTACTTTACCTTTCTTCGCAAGCGGCGAATCAAGAATAGCCAGAGCCTCGGTATAACCAAGCGCCTGGAGCTTATCGGTCATCCTTGAACGTGCCCCAAGAACGCCAGCCATTTTATAAGTCCTGTCGGTTTCGAGGCTTTCGTTAAGGTATAACAGCGCGCCACATTCGCCGTATATGGGCATCCCGTCTTCTGCGGCTTTTTTTATCCCACGGCGCGTTGGGGAGGCAGAAAGTTCCTTTGCGAAAAGCTCAGGGTAGCCTCCTCCCAGATAAATCCCGTCCATTTCGGGTAACCTGTCGGTCATAGGGCTGAAAAATATAAGCTCCGCTCCCAGGCTTTTAAGCGCATCAAATGAATCCTGGTAATAGAAACAGAATGCTGCATCATAGGCAACACCTATTTTGACATTGAAGTTTTCACCATGCTCGTCTAATTCTACATCGGGAGCAGCAGAACCATTTGCTATCCTTTTTACTGCCGCCATGTCTATATGTTTTTCAATGAACTCTGACAATCGTTCAGTCCCCGTATTTAAATACGGGGTATTCATTTCTCCAGCCATGTGAAGCCCGAGATGCCGGGACGGTATTGACAGTTCCGGGTTTTTGGGAAGCGCGCCTATTACGGGAATTTTGATGCCTGAACTTTGCAGTGAATCCTTTATGAGCTTAACATGCCTCTCGCTGCCTGCGTTATTGAGTATGATTCCCGCGATATTGACGCAGTCGAATTCACTAAAACCTTTAACAAGAGCGGCAATACTGCGAGATGCGCCGTGCGCATTGATAACGAGTATAACCGGAACATTTAGAATCTTTGCAACATGGGCGGTGCTTGCTATTTCCGTGTCGTCCAGACCGTCATAGAGCCCCATTACCCCTTCTATTATACAGAAATCAGCGCCCTTTGAGGTGCGCGCGAAGGTCTCAAGCACCCCACGCTCGCCCATTATGAAGCTGTCAAGGTTCCTTGAGGGGCACCCGCAGATGCGTGTGTGGTGACCGGGGTCGATAAAATCTGGTCCGACCTTGAAAGGCTGTACACAATACTTTTTACTGAGGGCTGCCATCACGCCAAGCGCGACTGTGGTTTTCCCCACACCGCTGCCTGTGCCTGCGATGAGGACTGCTTTTGTTTTTGCGGGTATTATCATGCTCAAAACCATTGTCTCAAATTTCTTTCCCTGCGACCCCGTCTATTCTTAGTTTCCTGTTTCCCAGGGCTACAAACCAGATGGGGTAATAAAAAACTTCAAACTTTGTTATATCGGCTTCCTCATCTATACCTTTTATTATTTTTCGAAGAGCATCCTCTGTAAGCGCCTGTTTATCCGATTTTCCGGAAATTTGCTGTATTTCAGGGCAGCCCAAAGATTGTTTTATATCCGGGAGTTCAAAGTTAATAAGAAAAGAATATAACTTTAAGTTCCCTTCTTTTGAAAAAGTTACCATCTTCTTATCCTGAAGGTGGCGGATGATATTTCTTATTGTCGTCTCGGATAGTTTGGTTTTAAGTTCAAGGTCGCCAATGGTAATTTTTTTATTCCTGTATATTTCCAGCAGAATCCTGATATCGTTTTCATTTAGACCGATTAATTCAGAAATACCTGTTGAGTATTGTAATCCGTTTTTAATATCCACAAATTCGCCGCTTACGGAATCCACAATAAATGAATGCGCTGCAAGACTTTTTGTGATAAATCCTTCAGGAGAATTAACTTCAACCCAGACAAACGGATGATGGATAAGCTCTAGAGATATTACATGTTCCTTTTCCCCGAACAACAGGTATTTTTTCTTCCTTTTACTTTCAACAATAGCTTCTATCTCTTCTTTTAAAATTTTTGCGCTGACACCTTTTAATTTCATCCCGCCGACTTGCGCGGCTGCTTTTACAGTTTCATGTTCTTCCGCTCCCCCCGCGCTCCCCGCAAAACCCAGGCTTGTTTTTAGCTCGGTAACTTTACCAGTCGCTTTTGGAATCAGTTTTGGTGTGAGTCCTTTGTGCTGCGTTATTCTCTGGACGGTCTGCATCCTGGTTTTTTCTTTCACCGTATTTCCCATGACAAAAAATTCACCGGTATTCAATTTAGGCAATAATTCCAGTTCTTTCCTGTCTGCAAAAAACAAATCCACTGCTTTCAAATCGTTTTCTGT
>JBAQYK010000399.1:0-6925 GCA_049299995.1 Candidatus Methanoperedens sp. | reverse complement strand
GATAAGAGAAAAGATTTGTGATGCTTGCTAAATTGAAATTATACGCGGATTTTGTGGTGCTCAAGCACAGCCTGTTCGCCATCCCCTTTGCTTACCTTGGCGCTTTCCTTGCAAGCAAGGGGGTTCCTGAGCTTCGCATACTGTTCTGGGTCGGGCTTGCGTTCGTAGGGGCAAGAAGTGCTGCTATGGCGCTGAACAATCTTGTTGATAAGGAGATTGATGCGAAAAATCCGAGGACTGCCGCTCGCGAATTGCCGTCTGGTAAGATTACCATGCGCGAAGTGTGGGGAATTATTATTGTATCTTATTTCCTGCTGTTCTATTCGGCTTACAAACTAAACCCGTTGTGTCTTTTGCTTGCGCCAATAATTCCAGTTACATCATTAATTTACCCATATCTCAAAAGATTCATTCCCGTATCGCATTTCGTTCTCGGGCTCAATCTCGGCTATGCTCCTGTGGGGGGATGGCTTGCAGTTACGGGCGCCTTCAATATTCCTTTTGGCGCCCCAGAAATTGCGATGCTCCTGCTGCTTTTCGCGGTCACTTTATGGGTTGCGGGGTTTGATATTATTTATTCGCTTTTTGACCTTGATTTTGATAAGAAGAACGGGCTTTTCTCCATACCATCCGTGTTCGGTGCAAAATCGGCTCTACGGCTATCGTTTGTTGCGCATGTCATGATGCTGGCGCTGCTGGTCGGGCTTATGGTTGTGCTGAAGCTTGGGGTTGTTTTCAAGGTCGGACTGGTGGTTATTGCGGCGCTGATTTTGTATGAGCATACGCTTGTGAAGACTGATGATTTTGAGAATATTCCCGTGGCGTTCTTTAATGTGAATGCGGCGGTGAGTTTGAGTATGCTGGTGTTTACGGTGGGGGATGTGGTGCTGGCGCAAATGTTAAATCATTAAAATTTTATATGATTTAAAACAAAGAATTAAATACTATTCTGCCCATGTTTTATGTGGTAAAAAGATGCCTGTAATACTTGAGAAGTTGATTAAAGCCCTTGAGAATATAGAGACAAGAGCCAGGACTGGAAAAAATTTTGCTGATAAATGGCTTGGAGCATTCGAAGGGGTAATACCTGAAGGAATGACCCGTACAGAGTATATTAAAAAATTGAGAGAAAGCTGTTATGGAAAAACTCAGGATATTTCAGGATTCTGACATCACGGTTTTTGATTCGACCGGGCTTGCGATACAGGACGTGGCGACGGAGGATATGGTATATCAGAAGGCATTGAAGGCGAACATGGGTATGAAGTTATAACAGTTCTGATCCAGGATTTTTAGACAATATTTTCACACGAACAAACAATTTAAGGAGGATTTAACATGGAACATTCAGGATTCAAAGATTTAAAATTATCAAGAGAGATACAAAAAGCAATTACAGATATGGGATTTGAAGAAGCTACACCTATCCAGAGCCAATCAATTCCATTCATGCTGGAAGGAAAAGATGTGATCGGACAGGCGCAAACAGGTACTGGGAAGACAGCAGCATTCGGTATTGCAGCTATTGAGAAGGTTGATCCGAGAAATTTAGCAGTGCAGGCCGTTATTTTATGTCCCACAAGAGAGCTGGCTATCCAAGTATCAGAAGAACTGAAAAAGCTTTCAAAATATAAAAGAGGCATTGAGATCCTGCCCGTTTATGGCGGGCAGCCCATTGACCGCCAGATAAGGGCATTAAAAAAAGGCGTCCAGATAATTATTGGGACTCCCGGGCGAGTTATGGATCATATGGAACGCCGGACTTTGAAACTTGACAGTGTAAAAATGATGGTACTGGATGAAGCGGATGAAATGCTGGATATGGGTTTCAGGGAAGATATTGAATTCATTATGAAGAAGATCCCAGATGAAAGGCAAACCATTCTTTTCTCTGCAACTATGTCAAGGGCAATTCTTGACCTGACAAAAAAGTACCAGAAAAAACCGCAAATGATCAAATTGGAACATAAGGAAATGACTGTTCCGGAAGTTGAACAATTTTATTATGAAGTCAAATCACAGTTAAAACCGGAAGTACTTTCACGTTTGATAGATATTAATGACATTAAGTTATCACTTGTTTTCTGTAATACGAAAAGGCGTGTGGATGAACTGGTTGATATCTTAAAATCACGGGGATACCTTGCGGATGGGCTGCATGGGGATTTGCAGCAAAGACAAAGAGATATCGTCATGTCAAAATTCAGGAAAAAAGAGATAGAGATACTTGTAGCAACTGATGTGGCAGCCCGCGGGATCGATGTAGGGGATATTGAGGCAGTATTTAACTATGATATTCCTGCTGATGATGAAAATTATGTTCACAGGATCGGAAGAACAGCAAGAGCAGGAAAAGCAGGGCGAGCAATTAACTTTGTGACAGGAAGGGAAGTTTACAGGATAAGGCAGATACAGCAATTCACAAAATCCAGGATTATTGCCCAGAAAGTTCCTTCTGTAAGTGATATTGAAGAGATCAAGACGAATTTGCTCATGGAAAAAGTTAAAGGGATAATTGATACCGGGCATCTGGGAGAATATAGTAATATGGTTGAAAAACTCACGCAGGAAGATTATACTTCTCTGGAGGTTGCATCTGCTTTGTTAAAGATGGTGATGGGAGAAGGGAGTAAAGAAGTGGTAATGAAAAAAAGGAGAGTGTGACGTAATTGGCGCAAACTCCTATACCATTTTCTTTCATTATCGTATTAGAGCGAAATCCATGAGATCAAAAACGAGGGATTCTGATATTACGGTTTTTGATTCGACAGGGCTTGCGATTCAGGATGTAGCGACTGCGAATATGGTGTATCAGAAGGCGCTTGAGAGAAAAATTTGAATGAAGTTACAGCAATTTTAATCTGGTCTTTTCATTAATTTTTGCCAATTGGTAGTTCTCTGATACGAATTTCCGCATCTTCGATAATAACGATAACCCCTTTCATAAGTTCCCCTTCAATATTTGAAAGATTGGATGAAAGAAGCGAATTAACATGCTCAGGGGAAGGATCATTTAATCGAAAAATAATTACGGAAGGCTTAATGGAATGAGTAAATGCCAGTATGGTTCCAAAATCCAGATCAGCACTCAAAAGAATCATGTCATGCTTTTCTGCATAATCAAAGATTTCTCTATCCTTTGATTTAGCCATGCCAAGCTCGCTGACCCTGATTGCTTCAAATCCCATATTCTTTAAAAAATTGACTGTCTTTGGGGACAATGGCATGTCCACCAGAAACTTCATGCAGTCACCATGATCGTTTTTTCTGAGGTCGCCCAGGAAGCAAAACCCAGTGCCTGCTTTATATCTTCTTCTTCCAGCTCAGGATAATCCTTTAAAATTTGAACGATAGTTTTACCACTTGCAAGTAATCTTAATATGAAGGGAACTGGAATTCTTAAACCTCTTATACAGGGCTGTCCTGACATGACTTCAGGATCTATTGTGATTCTATTAAGAGTCATATACTTGTTATTCTTACACCCAGAATATAATAATAGTTTCTATTCTTCAATAATCACTTGAGAAAAAAATTGGCACGAAGTTACAGCAATTCTAATCATTGGTATTTTTGCTAACGTCGCCTTCACGACATGGGAATCGCGGGCGGCGCCGGCATGTCGGGCACATCACCAGGGTCTGTCTCTTTCACGAACTCTTTGTCCTCCCACATCTCGTAGGCGATGGCAACAGCGGCAGCCTGCGTGATGATCGCAAACCCGACGACCACATGGAGGAAAAGGCTCATTCCCCGGAGGGTGACTCCGAAGAGAATCGGCGAGGCTGCCCAGGAGCCGAAGTAGAGAGGGAGTCCAAGAACGCCGATTGCGATGGACAGGATGAGGGTTGTTTTCGCGATGCGCTTTACCCGCCCTGGCACCGAAGTCCAGCGCACGCTGTTGAAGTTGTAGCTGGCAAGAATAATTATCACAAGTCCAAGGACGATATGGAGATATCGTAGAACAATCGAGGCGCCCGGTGTCATCGCAAGCAAGAACTCGATGAACACGAGCCAGACCATCACATAGAGGGACATCCACAGTTTCATGAGGCGCCTCCGGTTTGGTAGCAGTTCACCCTTTCAGGGTTGTTCGTTAAAAGCATTGTTTTGATATGTCCAGACATTTTATAACCTCACTTTGAATTTGTTGCCCGATTCTGCAGGTTGCTACTGTGCTGCTTTTCAAGTTGTGTCGCTTGTGTCATGCAAGTATTGGATGTTTTGCGATATAGATGTTGTCTGAGAAAATCATTATTTCTTTTCCTTGCTTGTTAGAACTTCCAGCACTGTAAGATAATTTGAAAGCTTGCTTTCGGAAGTTTGAATATAGTTTTCGTATTGGTCTTACATCATCGTAAGTCAGTATCCATTTCTGATTGCACACTTTACTTATTTCATTTGCGATGTGTTGATGGTCATTATCCTCATAATAGTTTAAATATAGGTCTTTGCCCTTTACATAGTAGGGAGGGTCAAAGTAAAAAAGAGATTTTTGAGGGAGTTTATTGCGAAGGGATTTTACAAGTTCAACTGCATCTGAATTATGTAATTCAATTTTGTCTTTATATTGAGCAATTCGTTCAATTCGACTGATTAATTCTTTTTTGTTGTATCGGGCATCAATTTTCCAAGCCCCTGTTTGCTGTCGGCCGCCTATAACACCTGCGTTAAGTATTCCTGAACGATTTGTCCGATTAAGAAAAAAAGTTGAAAAGCCAACTTTAAGAAGTCCCTGTCGGTGCTTTACTTTTTGAATTTGTTTTTGTGCTTCCCAAGTTTCAATTGTTACAGGTGTATCATGAATTAGCTGACAAAGCTCATCAGTTTTATTTAGAACAGAATACCAAAAAGCAAAAATTGAACGGTCTATGTCGTTAATAATTATTTTAGAAGCATACTCATTAAATAAAAGTGAAAGTGCGACAGAAGCACCGCCCGCATAAGGTTCAACATATACGCCATCGTATAACAAGTTATCTTTGAAAACTTGTTTGAAGTAGTCAGCTAGTTTTCCTTTTCCACCTGGATACCTTAACGGTGAATAAAAGGTCATTTCTATTTTATGTTTTCCCAAACCTTTTCAATGAAGGGTTGAATGTTGTCCCATGTAATAGTCAGGTTAGATGAAGTGGGTGAAAAATTAGCATTATGAACATAAGCATGCCATGTTTCTATTCCTAATAAGTCATTTTTATTACTTGCAGAATTTCTAATTCCTTTGCAAATATGTTTATCTGTAAGTTTGTTTGTTTCAAGGTGATTTGCAACTTCATTAACCTTTGTAATTAATTTGTTGTTTGCTGTCGTTAGTTTATTTTCTTCAATGTAACAATCCAGACTTAGTTCAATAAATACACGAAAGGAAACCGCAGTAGCGTTAGTGAATGTTGATATTTTTAACTTTTGAAGTTCATGGTAGATTGCATTAACTTTAGGATTTTTAATTTTCATGATGCAATTCTTCGGAATTAAAATGTCTCTGTCTTTCGGATTTGGTTTTGGTTTCGGTGTTGGCTTCGAGATTGGATTAGAAGAACTATTAAATTGCCATGGTTTTTCCGTTTTGTTGCCAATATTAGGTTTGCTTTCTTGTGGGAATTTTTTTATGTAATCTTCTCTATCTTCTTTGGTGTAAATTTCCGACACTGTAAATTTTGGGTCAAGAAGGTGTTTTACCATTTGCGTTAAACCCTTTACGACTTCTTTTTCCTCAACTTCTGATTGAATGATACCATTATTTATTTCTACTCCTAAAAAAGTTCGCACCTTCGGGTCTGAAATCAATCTTTCAAGATTTGAAGATTTTAAATATGGCAAATTAGATTTTACCTCTTTCGGAACATCTGCTGATTTCTCCAACATTTTTATCGCCTGCAAAACAATAGAAGATTTGCCTTCAACTTTTTCCTCAAACCTGTCAACTTGTTGAGCATTCCATGTTACCGTTCCTATTCCGTCAAACTGCCCTGCATGTTTTAACTTAATCCATTTTTCAGCTTCAGATGGACTGTCATAAACTGTACATTCAACCTCTTCGATGATTAAAGATTTGTTGTCGCCATGAAGTTTTTTAAACTTATTTTTTAGTGAAGTATGCCTACTGCTATCAATAAGGTCAGGATTATTTAACAGTTTAAGTGAAACAGTTCGTCTATTGCCTTCAAGAACATTGTATTTTGTGTTATCATGCTGGGAAATAACAACTTGAATTTTGTCATTTGGGTTTAACCCGTTACTGACAACATGCTCAGCAAGGTTGAAAAGTTTTTCACCTTGGTCTTCAATCATTTTGTCAATCGCTTCTTTTTGACTTGCCACAGGTTCAAATCTGTAATTCTCTGTGTTTATATGTAAGTCAGTCAGTTTGATTTTTTGTGTCTTGGTCATATTATCACTCCAATTTGGAGAATAAGCCCATTGCATATATTCTCACTTTGGATGTGTTACTCTACGTTTTCCATACATCACCCATTCATTTCCGTATCCATAGTATTCCAAGGGATTTATAATTTTCCCCAGAGCTACGTGTGAAATAGTTGTTATACAAAAACTACATCTTTTAAATCCTCAAAATGCGGATCCCCGCTGACCACTTTACAGCCCATTCTCTTTTGCTGGGCAATGATAAGCGCATCCATCATACCAAAGCCTTTTTTTGTCTTCCTGAGTTCACTTCTAATCGTGGCAGCATCCAGCCAATCCTGGGTTAAAACACACCTGACATCAGAAACTTTCCTCAGAATGGAATACAGCTCTTCAAAATCCATACTTTCCCTGATAGCCCAGCCTTTTATTTCAGCTATGCAGCATTCAGGACTGAGGATAACATTATTTTCATCCTCTATAATTTTTTTAACCTTTTCGCCTCTTTTTGAACCTGTGAAATATTCAACCCAGGCATAAGTATCTATCAGGTACACAG
>JBAQYK010000398.1:0-1802 GCA_049299995.1 Candidatus Methanoperedens sp. | reverse complement strand
GGATTGATATCCACCAGGTTCATAAAAGAACACCATCCTGAATGGTACGAAGAAATCAAGAAAGGAAAAAAGGAAACGATATAAAACCACATATAACACGGGGTGAGCGCGATAGGCGATATTCAGGGCAGTGTATTGAGCGAACGGGGCAGTTTTCTTGGAAGCGCCGAGGTTGCATGTAATGGGAAAAAGACCATTACTCTCTTCGATGGCACTTTGGATTCATGGACATTGAACCCGGAACGTATACAATAACCGCGTCTCTTAAAGGTTTCAAAAGCCAGAGCAAGACCATAGACGTTGGGAAGGAAAGCCTTATCATCGATTTTCACCTGCCTGAAGCCAGAGGGACATCAAGAATCTCAGGCATGGTTTACGATGCAGAAAACAAGAAGCCGATTCATTCAGGGACAGTCCTTCTGATTTTACCTGTGGCAAACAGGTATGTAAATTTACATAATGGATATTATGGATTTGATAACCTGGAAGGAGAGAGCTATGACATCGTTACCTCCGTCCCCGGATACGAGGACTGGAAAATAACAATCGCTGTTAGTGAAGGAGAGAGAAAAAACCTCGACATCTTTTGCAAGCCTGTTATAACGGTGGAGCCCCTGTGGGGCTAAACTCTCACCAGCCCCTCGCTTTTTGCCATGAAATCAAGCTCTAACGTCATAATGTCCTCCAGTCCTTTCGGGAGCTGTGTTTTCAGCCTGTCTTCGTCTATTACCTTGAGGTAATGCCTGCACTTCTCGCAGAAATCTAATCTGAACTCAGGATGTTCGGAAGGAGCTAAAAATTTTAAAGTATCCGGCTCCACGTTCCCGCAACTTACGCAGAGAAACATGTCTGCAAGATATTCCGCTGTGCATAACGGGCAGACAAGATAGCGTTTACGCGCTTTGAGCCTGGCTACGAAAGGCAGTCTCCCGCATACGGGGCATTGCGCCTGCCACCAGCCGTCAAGGAATGAGCGCTCAACATTGTTCGCTATCTCTTCAAGGCACGGCTGGATTAAAGAGCTTATGATAAACAGCATTAAAGCCGGGTCTGCATCGAATTTTTTTCCATAAGCCTGGAAAAACCCGTTGTCCTCTTTAAGAGCGGCGCCAGAGGCGTCAAGTATGTTTATTCTTCCGCTCCTCATTTCTTCTGATAATTTTTTAATCCAACCTTCTCCTATCCCTTTTTCGATGAGCATATCTCCCAATTTTTCATATGTTTGGATTAAAGCATGGGAATCGAATATATCCACGCTGAGGGAAGTTGCTATCGGCTGATTTGAATTACAAGCCTTTTGCTGTAAATTCTTGATAATGGATTTATCTTTCCAGTTCACATTGGTTCCCATGCTGTGGCTTTCCCTGAGGTGGTTTTGAGCAATCAGAATTGTTTTGTGCAGTTCCAGGGGAGCCTGCAACTCAGGACGTTCTTTTATTATTTGTTCGACGACCTCTATCTCTGCCATACAACTTCACAACGAACTCAATGCTAACTAATTATTTATTTTTTCCTTACTATAAAATGTTTCTCTTTTTGTTTTGCAGGCAAAATTTTATAAAAAGCGACGAGAGGGGGACTTGAACCCCCGAGCTCCTTGCGGAACACAGGGTTAGCAACCCTGCGCCATACCGGGCTTGGCTATCTCGTCAGAATAGATACAGAACAAATCTGCGTTTTTCCTGCGGTTCCTTATTCCCTGTTTGCTATTTAACACTTTTTGATTTCAAAGAATATATAGCCGAAGAACCGGATAACAAATACCATGCGACTTCTTGCCATCGATGTTGGAATGGGAACAC
>JBAQYK010000397.1:0-4100 GCA_049299995.1 Candidatus Methanoperedens sp. | reverse complement strand
ATTTCATATTCCGCACAAGTTCGCTCGCCCGGAACAGCGATTCGAATGTCCCGGCATCGCTCCAGAATCCCTGTAACATTGAAAAACTCATCTTTCCAATGCTAATATACTCGTTATTCACATCCGTAATCTCCAGTTCGCCCCTTCCTGATGGTTTCAGGGCAGGTATTATATCAAACACTCTTGAATCATAAATATACAGACCCGTAACTGCAAGATTAGATTTTGGTACAGCAGGCTTCTCTTCAATAGAGATAATCTGTTCCCCTTTGATTTCTGCAACGCCAAAGCGATTAGCATCCGGGACCTCTTTCAGGAATAATCTAGCGCCGGATTTAAAAGATGCAATTGCATTGCGCACATTATCTTGAAAAATATTATCTCCAAGAATCACGGCTACCGATTCGTTATCGACAAAATCTTCTGCCATGCTCAGTGCCTGGGCAATGCCGCCAGCTTCTTCCTGTATCTCGTAGGTGAGATGAACGCCAAACTCGACGCCTGAACCCAGAAGCTCAAGGAAGTGCCCTGCATGACCGCGACCTGAAACAATCATAATGTCCTCTATACCCGCATCAATCAGTGTCTGCAGGGGATAATATATCATAGGTTTATCATAAACAGGCAATAAGTGTTTATTTGTGACTTTGGTTAAGGGATATAAACGCGAGCCCGTGCCTCCTGCAAGTATTATTCCTTTCATGTTTTAACACCTGGTATTGAATTTGGGTGACATATCTTTAAGATATCCTTTATCAAGAAAATAACTCTTCAAACCCGCATCCCAGCTTTTCATCTCAAGTCCGTACTTTTTGATTTTAGCATTCGCAAGCGGTGAGAACATGGGTCTTCTGGCATTCGACTGAAGAATATCGGTCTTCGTACGGGATAAGTTTGCCTTCATGCCGATGGTTTCAAATATTGTTTTTGCGAACTCATACCATGAGCATTTGCCGCTGTTTGCTACATGATATATTCCAAAGGGCAGCTTTTTTATCAGTATGGTTTTGATCATACATGCAGCATCTTTAGTGTATGTTGGTGACATTATCATATCGTCCACTACTTTGATTTCTTCATTGTTATTAGCTTTTTTTATCATGGTCTCTACGAAATTGCTCCCTTTGCCGCTTGCACCTGCAACCCCGAACAGGCTTGAAGATCTAATGATATAGTGTCTTTCCAGAATATTCCTTACAAAATATTCACCTGCAAGCTTGCTGTTTCCATATACATTTAGAGGGTTCGGGATATCTTCCTCAATATATGGCTTAGTTTTCCTGCCATCAAATACGTAATCGGTACTTATATGCACAAGTATCGAGTCCATGTCCTTACAGATTTTCGCTATATTCCTTGCACCCAGTGCATTTACTGCAAACGCTTTATCAGCACAGTCCTCAGCATCATCCACCCTGATATAAGCAGCGCAATTAATTACAGCTTCAGGCTGCATATTTTTTAAGACTTTGTCGGACAACTTGAAATCAGTGATATCGATATCATCATGGGTAAGAGGGACTGTCTCATGTTCCGTTGTAAAAGCCCTTACAAGATCAAAACCCAACTGTCCGTTGGCACCGATTATAGCGACTTTCATGACCAGAATCCTTTATTTTCTCTTGAAAGTTTCTCTTTCAACGGTTTCCACCATGCGGTATTATTCTTATACCATTCCACGGTTTTTGCAAGTCCTGTCTCCAGATTTACTTTTGGCGCCCACCCCAGCTCTTTTTTGATTTTGGTATTATCCAGAGCATATCGATAATCATGTCCCGGTCTATCCTTGACGAATTTTATGTAACTGTTACCCTTTCCTAATAATTTCAGTATGATTTTAACGATATCGATATTCCTTTTTTCACTCTCCCCACCTACATTGTAAACCTCGCCTGTCTTCCCTCGTTCCAGAATAGCTGCAATGCCTGCGCAGCAATCTTCCACAAAAATCCAATCCCTGATATTTTTTCCCTCGCCGTATACGGGTATAGGCTTATTTTCCAGCAGGTTGGTTATTGTTAGCGGGATGAACTTTTCAGGATACTGGTAATACCCATAGTTGTTGGAAGGTCTGGCAGTAACGACAGCCAGACCATATGTTTCGTGATATGCTCTTATGAGCAAATCGGCGCAAGCCTTGGACGCTGCATACGGTGAGTTAGGAAGCAGAGGCAAATATTCAGTAAACTTTCCAGTCTCTCCAAGCTCACCATAGACCTCATCTGTAGAAATATGCACAAATTTTTTAATATCGCTATGCCTGCTCGCTTCGAGAAGAGTCTGGGTTCCTTCAATATTGGTAACAATAAATGGTCGCGGGTCAAGTATTGACCTGTCCACATGGCTTTCAGCAGCGAAATTAACTAAACCATCCACATCTGCAAGTAGCTCCGAAACCAGCTTTTTATCCTCTATCCTGCCATGAATAAACCTGTATCTTTCGTCTTTCTCTATATCTTTCAGGTTGTCGGAATTTCCTGAATATGTCATTGCATCAAGATTTATTATTTCATGCTCAGTATTTTTCAGCATATAACGAATGAAATTCGAGCCTATGAAACCGCATCCGCCTGTTATCAAAATTTTCATCGCTCAATCCATCTTAAAAGGACTATTCGTGTCATTCTCGTATCGTATTTCATCCACTTTCTCTTTCTTTCCCCATCCTGCATAAAGCCTATTGGGAAAATTTATTATCAGACCTGGTTTATTGCCGACGTTTTTATAGGCATGCACTATTCCCGGCGGTACTATTACCATCGTTGGATTTTTTTCGCCAATTGTTAAAGTCAATTTATTCATAAATGTTGTAGATTCTTTTCGGTTATCCCAGAGTATAAGTTTGAAATCCGATGAGCCAAAAAAGCAAAAATAATCAGTTTGCTCCCGATGCTCATGAGGTCCCCTGATAATGCCGGGATATGTAAGCGAAATGTAGGACATAGCCGGACTAATTTTATCACCAACCATATCTTTCCTGAACAGTTCCATTAGCCAGCCCCTATCATCTTCATTCTTTATCAAATCCTTTATTATAATACCATCAATTTTTCCAATTTTGAAATTGCTCATAACTTCTATCCTTTATATCTAAACCCATATTTGTACAAATCTTTGAATTTCATTTACATCTACTGAACAGTTTGATCTTTTCGCCAGCATCTTTGGGATTCCTTTGATAGCATCAATTTTTGATTTAAGGATTGTACCACCATGCCTTTTTAAAACATAATATGGTATCACAGCAATGTTTCTACCTATTATCCAGGGCAGAGATGTAATTAATAATCTATGAGGGAAATTTTTAATACAATTCCATATTATGTTTCTATTTCCATAGTATATGGTATAGTCAGTTGCATAACCCGCCGTTCCGCCGTGCACGTGATATACCACAGCCTTCGGGACATACAAACACTTCCATCCTGCAAGCCTTCCCCTGAATGCCAGGTCTACATCTTCCATATATGCATAAAAATCCTCATCAAACAATCCAATTTCTTCAAGCATATTTTTCCGATACATGGCTGCGCCTGCGCACGGACCAAATACTTCCCCGATAAATTCATACTGTCCATTGTCGCACTCAAACATACCCCTGTCCCAGCAGGCTCCACTCCGCGAAATGCAAATACCGGTGGAATTTATCATTTTGCGATTTTTCATAAATAGCAATTTTGATGCGCACATGCCGACATTTTCATCGGAATTAATAGATCTTACAAGTTCTTCCAGCCATGCCGGGGTGACTTCGGTATCGTTATTCAATGTTGCTATCAACTCTCCCTTTGCTTCTTTAATCCCGATATTATTGCCTTTTGCAAAACCGTAGTTCTTTGGATTTTCAATAATGCGTACAGATGGGAAGTAGGCTTTAACATATTCCACGGAACCATCAGTGGAGGCATTGTCTACAAGGATGACTTCAAAATCAGAATAGGTTTGATTTTCCAAGGATGAAAGACATGAACTAAGATATTTTTTGCCGTTATAGTTTACTACCACAACCGATACTTTTAGCTTACTCATCTAAACTACACCCAGATAGACGTCTTCCACAGCTTTACAAACGTTCCCCCATGTATACTTTTCCTCCACAA
>JBAQYK010000396.1:0-3114 GCA_049299995.1 Candidatus Methanoperedens sp. | reverse complement strand
TTGCGCCTCCACTATCATTTCAATGCTAACTGTTTCATGTCTCTTTGGTGAAGCCCGTCCCTGCGCTCTCTTAAACTGCCCCATGTAGGTATGACCTGTCTTTGTAGCAACGTGGGTAATCTTCAGGTTCTCGGAATCAAGCCCTTTATACGTGGCATTGCTCTCTGCATTTTTTAATACCCTGAGGAATTCTTTCGCAGCTTTCTGCGGGTACCTGCCAGTGCACATGCCTTTCCTGTGAGGAACGTTTCTTGTGAATCTCTTATAAGGCACTGCTTGCTTTAGATCAGTGACATCTTCAAGAAAACCTCTTGCAGTATTCACTTTCATGCCTGTTATTGCCGATGCTATCTCATGCGCATGTTTTTTTGAGATATGAAGTTCCTTGCCCATAGCCTTTGATGTTTTTTCAGGTTCGGGTTCAATTGAATAATTTAATTTCATGTGCATCACTTCAATGGAATGAATTTGCTTGACCTTGTAGCCCCTATACCAGCTGCGCCATGTGAAACTTTCTTGCGCGTCAGCACGAACTCGCCCAGATAATGACCCAGCATCTCAGGAATTATCTCTACAGGTACAAACTCCTTGCCGCTATGGATGGCGATTTTCAAACCAACCATTTCAGGAAGGACTATCATATCCCGCAAATGCGTCCTGATATTCTGGTCTTTAATCTTGACTTTGTGCAGCAATTTCTTATGGTCTTCTGAAAATCCACGTTGTATAGCGCGGCGCTGTCTTGAAGGAACAAGCAGTGCGAACTCATCAGAATTCAGCTTCCTGAGTTCTTCCAATGACTTCCCTCTATAGGTGAATTCTCCCTTCCTCTTAGGTATTTTTGATGATTCTCTTCTTGCCATGTATTATCACTTCTTTCCTGTTCTTCTTGCCGCAATTGAGCCGACTTTCCGCCCCGGCGGTGTGCCGCGTGCCACGGTCTTGGGTCTGCCCGGATGCTGGCGTCCGCCGCCTCCGAAGGGATGGTCAACAACATTCATCGCGACACCCCTGCTTCTTGGCCATTTGGTTGCCCGTACTTTCATCTTGTGGTATTTTTTGCCTGCATTGATAAACGGCTTCTCGGTACGCCCGCCTGCCGCCACAACACCAACTATAGCCCTGCATTTTGGATTGAGCCATTTCATCTCGCCGCTTGGCAGTTGCACAACAGTTTTTCCTACATCATGCGCCACGAGGATGCCGTACATTCCTGATGCCCGCGCGAATTTCCCGCCATCTCCGGGCTGTGATTCTATATTGCAAATGGGAATGCCTTCCGGGATTTCTGCAAGCACCAGCGTGTTGCCAGGCTCTACGGCTGCTGAAATACCGCACTGGATGGTCTGGTTAACTTCCACGCCTTCAGGAATGAGCATTAACCGCTCCTCGCCGTTGCTGAAAGATATGCGAGCGATAGGTGCGGAGCGTGCAGTATCATGGATGATTTCAAGTATCTTTCCTGTGACAATTCCATCCTCTACCTTCAGGTGCTCGAGGTTTGCCTTGAATTTGTGAGAAGGCGCTTTGTATGTCGGAGAACCTTTTCCCCGGCTTTGAGCAATAATTCTATGTCCCATATTATCACCTTAAAATATTCCTAACCGTGAAGCAAGTTCTGTCGCAGTGTTGGGTTCTTCGAATACCACGATTGCTTTCTTTTTTCCTTTGGATGTAAACATCGTGTTTACCCTTAACACTTTTACTTTATAGAGTGCCTCTATCTCTTTTTTCACTTTACCTTTAGTATCATTGACATCAACGATGAACTGGAGAACGTTATTTTTTTCAGCCATCAGAGTTGCTTTCTCTGTTACGTAGGGATGCTGGATCATTGCATTGCCTCCTGAAGTTTTGCTATTGCAGATTCGGTAAATATCGTCAGGCGACCTGCATGGGTTCCGGGGGCTAACAATTCGGCATTGAGTTTATCAAATACAACTACATCCACTCCGGCAAGGTTGCGTGCTGCTTTAACGATTCCCTTATCCTCTGCCGTGACAATCAGGATACTTTTTGTATTCTTGTACTTCCTGCCTCTGAGTTTACCTTTTCCTGCCCTGATAGTAGTGTCTTTCGCCCTGTCGATATCATCCCATACCTTTGCAGCTTCCATGAAAGATTTTACATCTTTTGTTTTTGCAAGAGCAGCAAGGTCATCCTCGGCGATTAAAGGTAATTGTGCAGAGAACTTGTGTCCTCTTTTCCTGACCAGTTCAATATTTCCTGTCGCTGCAAGCGCAGATTTAATGGCTTTTTTGCGTTCTTTGTCATTGATTTTTTCTGTCCTGTCAGCCTCGGGCTTCGGGGGATGTGCCTGTCTTCCTTTGACAGCCTGGGGTATCCTGGCAGACTTACTGCCGTTCTTTATTCTTGCCACTCTCGACACGCCGCGCCCTGGCCCCCATCCTTCTGCAGATGTCCTCAAGCCGGCATACATATGCGGGCCATAAGGCTGCTGGCGGTTTGCCTGGGCAGCAAGCACTGCCTTCTTTATGAGATCCGGACGGTACGGTTCGTCAAATAGCGAAGATGTGATCTTTTTCGAAGATTTTCCTGATAAATCTATTATGTTAATATCCATGGAATTACCCCTGTTTTGATTCAAGGCTTATATACGTAATCTCTGAAGCTGGTGCCGGTACTTGTTTACGCGGTCTTATAGCAGGTCGCAGGCGCACCAGTCTCTTTGCCGGTCCGGGCACGCTGCCCTTGATAATGATATACTCATTCCTGATAATGCCGTAATTCAAAAACCCGCCCGCCGGGGTTACGGTTTTACCATCATTGCCTATTTGCATGATTCTTTTATTGAATTCGGTTCTCTGGTGGTATCCGGTCTGTCCCAACTGGGGAACGCGCCAGCTTACATGCGAAGGATGCCATGGTCCGAGAGTGCCGATTTCTCTTACGCTGCCGGCTCTTGAATGTTTGGCTTTCTGGAGCTGTATGCCCCAGCGTTTAACCGGTCCCTGCAGCCCTTTGCCTGTGGTTATGGCAAGAAGGTCTATAATGTCGCCGTTTTTGAATACGTCGCTTATACTTACGGCTTTACCGAGAAGGGTTTTCGCATATTCAAAACGTGCTTTTATGTCGGTGCCTCCGATACTATTC
>JBAQYK010000395.1:0-6307 GCA_049299995.1 Candidatus Methanoperedens sp. | reverse complement strand
ACCACTGGATTTGTGGAACCGTGGAATGAACATCTGGGCGAAACAAAAGATGAGCTTATCCGCAATGCCGGGAAGATTGTCCTTACTACAGGGCGGATTGGACTGCGTTTTTCCAATTTGCTTTTTCCTGAGTATGATGTTATACTTATCGGAAGCGATATATCGCGGGGTCTGGCTGCTGCAAAAAAAAATAGCGAAGTAATAATCTGCGGACTTGCGGGGCTCATCTTGAAATGGGCATCCGCGGGACTTTTAAAAGACAGCGGTTATCTCACAGTCCGGGAAATGATTGATGATAATCCAGATAATCCCCTCATCGACCGCGGACTTTCGGAGGCTGTCAGGGCATCAGGAAAAAGGGTTGTGCTTTTAAAAAGGAACGGGACAATACTGCGTGACAGCGGTGATATAAATTGAAAATTGTGGGCGTAGGCGCAGGTCTGAATCTCCTGACAGAGGAAGCAATATCAGCGATCGAGAGCGCTGAAATAATATACGGCTCAAAACGGGCGATTGAACTTGCAGGGAAGCATATAAAATGCGAAGCCCATGAGATTTCGGATTATACATTGAAATCGCTGCCTAAAAATGCAGTCGTTCTCTCAACTGGCGACCCGATGCTTTCAGGTCTTGGGAAATATGCGCGGGAAGGGGATGAGATTATCCCCGGGATTTCTTCGCTGCAACTGGCTTGCGCTCGGCTATGCCTGGATATCGAGCAGCTTTCGGTAATTACAGCGCACTCGCGGGACATTGAAAGCGTAAAAAGCCAGCTTGTTTCGGAATTGGAATCTGGAAAAAATGTTTTTCTTCTCCCGGATTCATCCTTCGGGGTGAATGAGATTGCAGACTTTCTTTTATCTTTGCATTTACAGAGGCGGATTTCAGTCTGTGAAAGGCTCGGTTATCCTGATGATAGAATAGATACAGGCACGACTGAAAAACCGCCACTTGCAGAGACGGATATGTACTGTGTCGTAATCAGTAACTGCAATTACTGATAACTAATAACCCCGTATTTAAATACGGGTCTTAATGGAGCAGCAGTTATTGGTTAATATCAGTCAAACCGTTTTCATCGGTTTTTTTGAGCCTCTTCGTTATCTCAACGAGCGGATGTTTGGCATAATCAAGTATCTTGATATCCGAGAGCGTGTGAAGTCCGGCTGACAGTGCTGTTTTTTCCATTCCGAGATGAATTTCGCTACTCAAAAGGATAACATAAGCATCCATGGTTTTTATCCCGAGTTTCTTTGCGGCGATAACCCTGTGATGCCCGTCTACAAGTATGAGTTTATCCGGTTTTTTTATTACAACTATAGGCTCGGCTAACCCTTTTCTCAGTTCGTATATCCTTCCGTCAAGTTCATCTGCATATACTTTAGGCTGGGTGGGCACAAGTTCATCTATATTGACCGTTTCGCGAATCACATCAACATGGATATTATGTATAGCTTCAAGCGTTTTCTTGAGCGTCCAGACTTTTTGCGGGCTTGTTCTTTCTATATGCGAACGTATGACGTCGGAATTTGTTATAATACCCCGCAGATGCCCGCTTGTATCCACAACAGGCAATTTTGATTTGCCAGACCTGAATATTACGCGCGCCACATCGCTCATTTCCATCTCGGTATCCGCCACAAGCACATCCCGGCTCATGACACCTGAGATTTTCTCGCCAAGCCCTTTTTCAAGCAAATCTGAGGCTGATACATACCCTGTGACATTGCTATCCTCCACTACCGGAAAACCGTCATGCCCTGTTTTCCGTATCAGGTCTATTACATCCTTGACTGTATCTTCAGGGGAAACGGTGTTCACTTCCTGCGTCATATAATCCTTAACTTTTGGATGGTCTGTCATGATGGTTAGATATGGTAAATGTTTCTTCTTTCTTAAATAGCATTATACACCAATCTTTATTACCCATTGAACCAACCTCTAATGGGTGAATAATACGAACGAAAACATGATGCTTATTGATATTTTGAAAGAAGCGATATCGATTGAGATTTATGGCATGGAATATTATTCGATATTCAGCGAACTCGTTGAGGATGATAATGCAAAATCGGTTTTCAGGGGTCTTTCAAGAGATGAGGCAGAACACAGGTCACTCCTTGAGAAGGAATACAAAAAGATGGCTGGAAAGCCATTTGAGATCAGAGGACTGGAGGAGGAGAACAGATATAAAGCAAAGCGTGTTTTTCCTGAATCCATAGAGCCGATGGGCATAGCTGAAACAAAGGATGTCCTGGCGCTTGGAATAAGAACCGAAAAAAGGTCTATCGAGTTGTATTCGACGGACGCACAAAAAATCGATAACAAGTCAAGTAAAGAGCTGTTTTTGAAGCTTGCTCGTTTTGAGGAGGGGCATAAAAAAACGCTTGAAGACGCGCTGTATTATCTTGAGCAGGAAGGCTCGTGGTATGGTTATTCCCCTCCCACGATAGAGGGATAAATTGGTTTTGCTATTTGGCACGGCAGGCACTCCCGCAAGTTCAAAAGAAAATGATAGTATCTCAGGAATAAAAAGAGTCCATGAACTCGGTCTTGGCTGCATGGAACTTGAATTTGTCCGCGGGGTAAAGATGGGTGAACGTACTGCACATGCTGTGCGCGAAACGGCGCAGCGTCTTGGTATAAAATTGAGCGTTCATGCCCCGTATTACATCAATCTTAATGGCGTGGGCGAAACGCTGATTAAAAGCAAGGAGCGCATCCTTAACTCGGCGAGAATCGGGCGCATCTGCGGGGCGAAAAGCGTGGTAATTCATGCAGGGTTTATTCAGGGAGGCTCACGGCGGGCGGTATACGATAATATTAAAAACCGGCTTATTGAAATCATGGAGATATTAAAAAGCGAAGGCGTGGATATCACGCTGCGCGTTGAGACGATGGGCAGGAACTCGCAGTTCGGAAGCCTTGATGAAGCGCTTGCCATTGCGGAAGTGGAAGGCGTCATGCCGTGCATTGATTTCTCGCACCTGCATGCAGTAACAGGGAAAAACAATTCCAGGGAAGAATTTGTCTCTATTCTTGAGCGGGTTGAGGACAGGCTGGGACGCGAGGGGCTTCTGGATATGCATATACACGTATCGGGGATAGAATTCTCGGATAAAGGGGAGAAAAGACATCTTGTATTTGCGGAATCAGATTTTAAATATAAGGAGCTTGCGCATGCTTTTTGTGATTTTGATATTGGAGGGATGGTAATCAGCGAAAGCCCGAATCTTGAGGTTGATGCACTGGAATTAAAAAGCGAATACGATAGCATTGTGAGATCATGAAGAGAAACTACATGCGGATAATCGGGTTCATAATGTGTCTGCCTTTCATATATGCACTGTATGTGTGTTACGATATCCACGTTTAGAATGCTCATACCCTGTGTCTTGGGTGGCTCAACTTTATCACCCTACGTGGTTGCTGCATTAGCTATCGGTCTTTACCTCATTATTACAGGTGGTGGAAAAGATCAATAAAATAGCAAATTCTATTGATGCAATGTTAAAATCCCTGTATTTTTGAAATTATGCGGTCTATTTTACTACAATGCCAAATTTGATTATACCTCGCAACAATACAAAAACAATGCTTGAAGGGATAAAAGAATTTACAAGGGATGCATTAAGACCCTTTGCAAAAAAAATAACTGGTGTAAATCCTAATACATTAACCCTTTCAGGACTCCTGTTAAGCCTTGTATCCGCAATATTTTTTGCAACGCGTGAGCTTTTACTGGCAGGCTTTTTTCTTCTTGCAAGCGGCTTTCTTGATGCCCTTGATGGATTGGTCGCACGCGAAAACAGCAGGATAACAAGGTTCGGCGGATTTCTGGATTCAGTTTGCGACAGGTTTGGGGATGCGGCGGTTATAATTGGAGCCATGTACGGAGGTATTACCTCGATATCTATCATTCCAGGCTGGCTCATTGGCACGATCGCGATTGTGGGGTCGCTGATGGTCAGCTACGCAAGGGCAAGGGCTGAAGCGGCTGGGGCTGATGCATCGGTGGGTATCGGGGAACGCGCTGTAAGGATGATAATAATCACTATCGGCGCTTTTATTGACGTGGTTAACTGGGCTATCTTACTGGTAGCTCTCCTGTCTTTCATTACAGTTTTCCAGAGAATAGCACATGTCAAAAAAGTACTTAAAGACCCCATAAAGACACCCCATATAGACCCCGTAAAGTCCCACTAAAGACCCCGTATTTCAATACGGGGTAATAACAACTTTTAAGTTAAATAAAGATAATCAATAGGCGGGTATATAAGAGGTAATCTAATGGCTGGCATTCGTATTGCAATCGCAGGTGTTGGTAATTGCGCTTCTTCCCTCGTCCAGGGACTTGAATATTATAAAAGTGTGAAAAATTCCGATAACCTTGTCACGGGATTGATGCACAATGCTCTTGGCGGGTACCTCATTTCGGATATAAAACCCGTGGCTGCATTTGATGTTGATAAGCGAAAAATCGGAACCGACCTGTCAGATGCTCTTTTTTCCGAACCGAACTGCACTAAAAAATTTTGTGAATTGCCTGGGATGGACGTCGAGGTGATGAAAGGTCAGGTGTTTGATGGCGTTGCGCCTCACATGAAGGATTATTTCAAGGTGGACGCAAAGCAGAAACCTGTCGATGTCGCCTCGGTCTTGAAGAAAACGAAAGCAGACGTTTTGATAAATTATCTCCCTGTGGGTTCTGAAGAGGCAGTGAAATGGTATGCTTCACAGGCTCTTGAGGCAGGATGCGCGTTCATAAACTGCATCCCTGTGTTTATCGCCTCGAATAAGCTGTGGGCTGATAAATTCAAAAAAGCGAAACTCCCGATAATCGGGGACGATATAAAAAGCCTTGTAGGCGCCACGATAGTCCACCGCGCCCTTACCCAGATGATAGTGGACAGGGGAGCGAAAATCGACAGCACGTACCAGTTGAACTTCGGAGGCAATACGGATTTCCGGAACATGACCGACCCGTCAAGGTTAAAGTCCAAGAAAATCTCCAAAACCGAATCTGTCGCTTCGCAAATTCCATATGACGCGTATGTTTACGCAGGTCCTAACGGATGCATCGACTGCCTGAATGATAACAAGATATGCCATTTGAAAATTGATTTCAAACTATTCGGGGATGTTCCGGCTTATATTGATTTGAAACTCTCGGTGGAGGACAGCCCCAACAGCGCGGGTGTAGTCGTGGATGCCATCCGCGTTGCGAAAATAGCGCTTGACAGGGGCATCGGAGGACCCATATTGCCTGCATCGGCTTACTTCATGAAGCATCCGCCGGAACAGATGCGTGAAGAAGATGCTCGGGAGCAGCTTGAGGAGTTTATAAGGGGATAGTTCTTATTATCCTATTATTCTCATTTTTGAAATTCTTACTGTCGGCGTAATCATGTTCCCAACTATCCTGACATCCTTCCCGATGCCGTCGATATTCCTCAGGAGTTCAAAGATATTCCCTGAAATCATCATCGATTTTATGGGTGAACCAATTTCACCTTTCTTGACCAGGAACGAATTTCTCGCCTCGACAGAAAAATCCCCTGAAATTGGGTTAGCAGTATGCGCTCCGATTACAGTGTTCACAATCACGCCGTCCTTTGTCTCATCAATAACATCGAATGAAGGATGTTCGATTATCAGGTTGCGTATGCCTACCGAGGGCGTGGATGTGTACGAACCGCGAACAGCATTGCCCGTGCTTTCTCTTTTCTCCTTCCCCGCAGTATAGCAATCATAAAGAAAAGATGACAGCACCCCATGTTTCACGACTTCTGTCTTTTTGGAAGGCGTGCCTTCATCATCGCATGACGACGTCCCAAATCCTGCGGTGAGTGTTCCATCATCTATAATGGAAAGTTCATCCGCTGCAATTATGGTATTCAATTTTCCTATCAGGGCTGAACGACCTTTTTGCACATTATCTGCGTTTAACGACGTTACAAGAGTGTTCTCCAGAATGTCCGCAAAAGCAAGGGGTTCAAGTAGCACAACCGTATCACGCGTTTGCGTGCTTATACCGTTCTGCGACCGCAATGCAAGAAGTGAAGCCTTCTCGCCGATTTTATAAAAATCAAAGTCAAGTTTTCGAGACATATCAAATTCCGAAGCCGTTGAAACAGGTGCTTCCTCTGTGGCAGTATCTATGGAAGCCTGGATGCTGGTTTCCTTTTCTTCAATTTCAACGCCGTTTGAGTTCAAAACAAGTTTAGTCGCGCATCCGCATGAGAAATGCCCTGAAGTGGGCTCGACTGAGTGATTGGATTTTGCCCCTTTAATCATCTCTGAAGTA
>JBAQYK010000394.1:0-4338 GCA_049299995.1 Candidatus Methanoperedens sp. | reverse complement strand
GGATAAATATGAGCGCGGGATGGAAAACTGGTTCTTCTTTAAGAACGACAGGGTATGCTGCGAGATTGTTGAAAAAGGAAAAGTCCTCGGGCGGGCGCTTCGGTGCTGCATAGCCTATTCTGGCGTGGCTGCTGAAGTACATGCAGGAATAGCCGGACAGAAATGGGGCGCCCTGTTCAAAGAGTATTGCAAGATATGCCCCGTGAAGCTGTGCAGGAAAGGAAAGAATACGGGCGAGGAGGCGAACAATCTTATCACAGCCCTTGAAAAAAAGGATATCAAGACCGATGTAAGGATGGACACGTATATCACGGCGCTTGTAAAAAAGGACGGGGAGCTTATCGGCAAAGGCATCGGAACGGTATGCGCGTTCTCATCGCTTCTCTATGCCGCGGCAAAGTGCATCCAGCTCAAATCCGAAATAGAAGTCGTCAGGGAATGAGATGAAAGGATGCATGAGATATCGATTGCCGGAGCCATTATGGATGCGGTGCTTGACGCAGCGAAAAAGAACGATGCAAAAAAAGTGAACGAGGTCTATATCGAGATAGGCGAGCTTACAGCGCTTAACCCTGACCAGTTGAAGTTCATTTTTGAAACGATTTCTGCGGGAACTGTGGCAGAGGGCGCAAGATATAATATCGGGGTTGTCAAGCCTTTAATAAACTGTAAAAAATGCGGATATAATGGCGCCATCGAATTCTTTGAGAAGCTGCATTTTTTCCTCCCCGTTATAAAATGCCCGAAATGCGGGGAAATTGATATAGATATAATTGCGGGGCGCGAGTGCTGCGTGAAGAAGATAAAGATTTCGTGATTTATAATGACTCATGCTTTCCTGCAAAACATTTATCATTATTGCAAATAACAGGTGAAGCCAATGAAACTCTTTGTCCCCTCGCCAGGGCATATCGACAGCCTTAAGGAATTATTGAAGGAAAAGGATAAGATATACTCCATATTCATGGCAGGCTCTCCCGACTATATCGGTACAGGCAGGAGCAATCTTGCCTCCCCGCAGCTTGAGGATATTGCGGCGCAGACCGAATACGCCCACAAGAACGGCGTTAAAATGGAACTTGTGTTGAACTCAAGCTGCATGGGCGGGCGGCAGCTCACGCCTGAAGGCTACAGGATAAACCACTGGTATGTCGAGAAACTGGTGGACATGGGCATTGACTCAATTGTGGTTGCAGACCCGTACCTTGTAGAAACGATTGCAAGGGATTTTGATGTCAATGTTGTGGTATCTGTGCTTGCATTCGTTGATTCGCCGCAGAAGGCGGAATTCTATGAGAACCTTGGCGCGGATTCAATAGTTATCGATTCTAATGTCAACAGGCATTTTGACGTACTCCACGCAATCAGGGATTCGGTGGACTGCGAGTTAAAACTTCTCGTAAATGAAGGATGCTTATATCGCTGCCCATTCAGGTATGCCCATTTTAACTTTTTCTCGCATGCATTCGGACCTGAGCCAAGACCCAATGTGCTGGACGATTACTATTACCTTAAATGCCTGGAATTACGAATCGACAATCCTGAATTGATAATCAAATCCGGATGGATAAGACCTGAGGATATAAAGCTTTATAATGATATTACAGATGTGTACAAGATAGGCGGCAGGACTCATTTTGTGGAGTGGATTCTGAACTGCGTTAACGCATACCATAATGAGAGCTATGAAGGGAATCTTATGGACTTGCTGGACTGCCCCAAGGATTTGAAGGATTTGTTTTACATACCCAACAAAAGCCTTGACGGTGTTTTAGAGAAGCAGTGGAAGAACTGCAAGAAGGTATGCAAGAAATGCGGGTACTGTAAGACTCTTACTAAGAAAGTCACGCAGGTCTATACAAAAGGCGGAACTGAATTCGAGGCGCTTGCGCCATGGGAAACATTTGCGGTGAAAGCATGATAACATCAGAACTTTTAAAAAACAGGGCAGGATTTGAAGAGAATTTAAGAAAATTGATAGGCAGACCCATACTTTTGATTGAGCTTGATATGTTCGCCCTTCCCTGCGGATGCGCGGGGATTACTGCGAATATGCGGGGGCTTGAGGTGGACGACCTTGAGGTTTTTGAGCCGCAACTGCTTTCGTATCTTAAGGAGATGGCGGCGAATCTTGAGGTCAAACCCACGGTGACGTTCGCAAGGCTTGTGCCTGGCAGTTCGATTGTCGCATCGCTTAACTGGCGTGTGCTGTGCAGCCGCTGTTATCCTGAATTTGCGAGGGGCGAGGGAAAGACGCCGAGACCGGATTTGTATTTGCTGCAGTTTGAGAGGAGAAAATGAGAAAGCATAGAAGCAGTTTTTAAAAATAACACTCAATAGAGGCGCATTGAGGAGTTTATGGCAAAAGAAGAAAAATGGTATCAAAAACCTCTCGGTTCTGGAGTTATCAGTGGCATAGTCACAGGATTAGTAGTTGGTGTTTTCCTTATATTTATTGTTAATTGGACGCAAGAAAACGCTATCCCCTCGATTATTCTGCTAAATTATACAGCAAAAAATACGAACATTGATGTTCCTAACTCAAATCTGAATATAGATGTTAATATATTGATAAGTAATCCCTCTTCGCGAAGTATAGTCATAGAAGATGTAATCATTAATGTGGAAGTAAATGGTAGTTGGCGGGAGAGAGAAGGTGGCGGCGCATATTATGAAACAATAATTCGAAATGGAGAGCAGATAATTTCATCCACTCGAAATAATTATTTTGGAGCAATTCCATCAGGCAAGCATAAAGTTAGAGTTATAGTTCTTTATTATGATGGTAAATCAACTAAATCGCTTTATGGATACTTCAATAATTTAAATATTGAGTCTGGTATCCCTTTTGAAGCACCACTATTTGAAAAAATAAAACTAACAGATAAACTTGAATAAGAGGACTCAAGGGCATTTTGTTAAAATTGGAAAATCAAAGGTTCGACAGGACATACAAAAAGAAGACAGTAAATCGTTATTGAGAAGGGATAAAAAAAGAACTTTAAAGTATGATAGTATTAGTAACATTGCTATGTTGTCCAGATTGCATGAATCACGAAGATCAATAAATCTAATTGTAAAGTAAAATTATATCAACCAAATCAACCATTATTACATTTATGCCAATAAACGTACACCTGAGAAAAGTCGATGAAAAACGATACAGGCTTTTCAAAAGCGCAGCAGCAAAAAAAAGCGTCAGCCTGAGCAGGGCATTTGAAGAGGCAATAAGCGCATGGGCTTCAAGTCCAGATGAAACATCTGATGACCAGACGCTAAACGACCTGACTTATAGAAAAATGAAAAAGCAGTTGGAAAAACAATTTCAAGGGAAATATGCTGTTATCGCGAATGGCAAATTGCTTGGAGCAGAAGATGCCTTGGAAAAAGCATGGGCTCTGGCTTCTCCTTATAAGAGCGCGCTGGTTACAAGAATAACAAAAAAGCCCTTGCGCGCAAAATTATTTGGAAGCTCCCTGAGATTAGCAGCAAGTGAACGCTCATGAAATACGATTACGAGGTAATTAACGAGAGATTGCATCCTGTAATCAGTGGTACTCTGGTTGGAGCATCTAAAAGCGAAGATTTAACCATGATTGTCGATACGGGATTTGAAGGAGGACTCCTCGTACCCACCAGATTATACAAAAAGCTTGGTTTCGGAAAATATGAGTACCCTGCCTCCGAATTTCCCATCTTAGAAACCACCGCTGGGATGGTACTAAAAGTCAAGAGCGCGCCGGCGAAACTTTACATAGAAAATCTCAAAATAGACATAGATGTGTGGACAATGCCTGACTGCAACGAAATCCTGTTGGGTCTTGAAGTCTTAGATGATCTGTTGCTGAAACTGAATGGACCTGAAAAGGTTCTGGAAATATAGCATAAAGGGACACGAATTTATGGACATAACCCCGCTTCTCACAACCTTCAGCCTCATCGCGCTTGCTGAATTCGGCGACAAGACACAGCTTGCCGTAATCGCTTTATCTGCAAGATATGACAGGAGGAAGGTTTTTACAGGCGTCATATTTGCCTTTGCCCTTGTTACGGGGCTGGGCGTACTGGTTGGCGATGTACTTTATAGATTCATACCCCAGGACGTAATACGGATACTCGCAGGGTTACTGTTCGTAGTTTTTGGAATCCTCACGCTGTTATCAAAAGAAAGCTGTGAAACCGAAGAGACAAAACCTATAGGCAATCCTCTCCTGTCCGCATTCAGCATGATAGCCCTCGCTGAGATGGGAGACAAGACACAGCTTTCCGCCATCACTTTGGTGGCAAAATACGACTCCCCTTATCTGGTATTTACAGGGGCGGTGCTTGCGCTTGGAC
>JBAQYK010000393.1:0-2782 GCA_049299995.1 Candidatus Methanoperedens sp. | reverse complement strand
TTGTGAGGATCATCAATGAACCAACAGCAGCTTCCCTTGCATACGGTCTTGATAAAACAGGCGACCAGAAAATCATGGTATTTGACCTGGGGGGTGGCACTCTTGATGTGACCATTATGGAACTGGGCGGCGGCGTATTTGAAGTTAAATCTACAGCTGGCGATACGCAGCTTGGCGGCACTGATATGGATAACTTGCTTGTGGATTACATCGCTGAGGAATTTAAGAAAGAGCACGGCATTGACCTTCGCAAGGACCGGGTTGCTAACCAGAGGTTAAGGGATGCAGCCGAGAAGGCAAAGATCGAGCTTTCAACAACATTTACCACAGAGATAAACCAGCCATTCATTACAGCAGATGCCAGCGGACCTAAACACCTGACAATGACGATGACGCGGTCAAAACTTGAAGATGTAATCCGACCTGTAATAGATAGGTGCCGCGCGCCGATGGAACAGGCATTATCAGATGGAAAACTTACAAAAGAGGATATTAAGAAGGTCATCCTTGTGGGCGGACCTACAAGGATGCCTATAATCCAGAAATTCGTAGAGGACTATGTTGGAAAGAAAGTGGAGGGAGGTGTTGACCCCATGGAATGCGTAGCAATGGGCGCTGCCATCCAGGCTGGTGTTCTTTCCGGTGAAGTGAAGGACATACTTCTTCTTGACGTTACGCCGCTTACGCTTGGCATTGAAACCCTTGGTCATGTAATGACAAAACTTATTGACAGGAATACTACAATTCCAACCCGGAAGAGCCAGATATTTTCAACAGCAGCGGATTCCCAGACCACTGTTGAGATCCATGTTCTTCAGGGTGAAAGGGCTATGTCATACGATAATGTGACGCTTGGCAGGTTCAACCTTGTTGGCGTACCTCCAGCGCCGCGCGGTATTCCCCAGATTGAGGTTACTTTTGATATAGATGCAAACGGCATCCTTCACGTAACAGCAAAAGACCTGGGAACAGGAAAAGAGCAGAAGATGACTATAACAGCGCCTCTTAAGATGGCTTCCGATGAGATAGACAGGAAGATCAAAGACGCTGAGAAATTTGCCGATGAAGATAAGAAGCGAAAGGAAAAAGTGGAACTGCAGAACCAGGCTGATACGCTGATATATACAACTGAGAAGACACTCAAGGAACTTGGCGACAAGGTCAGCGCAGACCAGAAAGCAAAGGTTGAAAAGGAAATTGAGAATGCAAAAGAAGCGCTAAAGAGCGATGATGCGGGCAGGATAAAATCTGCCATCGATGACCTTACAAAAGAGATGCATGCGATAAGCACCATACTCTACCAGCAGCAGGCACAGCAGCAACAGGCGCAGCAGGGCGGGCAGGCGGGACAGCAGGAAGAGGGGAAAGAAGAGAAAAAAGATGAAAAGGTAACAGATGCGGAATATAAGGTTGTAGATGAGGACAAGAAATAAATCGTTTAGTATTCCGGGGGTATAATTACCCCATTTTTATTTTTTTGGTTCCGAAATACTTAATCTATTTCGAATTATAAGAAACGAAATTTATGGCTACTAAACGCGACTATTACGAAATCCTTGGCGTGGATAAAAAAGCGTCATCTGACGATATCAAATCAGCATATCGTAAATTAGCAATGCAATATCACCCTGATAAGAACAAATCACCTGACGCTGAGGAGAAATTCAAGGAGATATCTGAAGCTTACGCTGTGTTATCTGACCAGGGTAAAAGGCAGCAATACGACCAGTTCGGGCACGCTGGTATCGATATGAGGTATTCACAGGAAGATATTTTCAGGGGGGTCGATTTTGATGACCTTTTCCGTGATATCGGAATGGGGGGGCGCGGTTTCGGCAGGGGCGGAGGTAGTATATTTAATATCTTTTTCGGAGGGGGAGGGGGGGGGCATGAGGGTCCAAGCAGGGGTGGAGATCTGCTTTACGAATTAGCCATAAATCTTGAAGATGCAGCCAAAGGGAAAGCAGTGGAGTTAGATATCCCAAGAACAGAAACATGCGAAGTCTGTCATGGAAGCGGGGCAAAACCCGGAACATCTCCCAAGACATGTTCAACCTGTCGTGGGAATGGACAGGTCAACAAGACGCAGAACACACCTTTTGGCAGGTTCATGACAACCTCCACTTGCGGGACATGCCGTGGAACGGGAACTATTATCGATTCTCCCTGTACGACATGCCATGGCTCAGGTACAGTCCAGAGAAGACGTAAGATCGAAGTGAAGCTCCCGCCAGGTGTTGATACAGGTTCGAGGCTACGGGTATCAGGGGAGGGTGAAGCAGGCGGGAAAGGCGGACCTCCGGGGGATCTCTATGTGGAAATCAATGTCAGACCCCATAATATTTTCACCCGTAATGAGAATGATCTTCTCGTGGAAGCCGCAATCAGCTTTACTCAGGCAGCACTTGGTGATGAAATAATCGTGCCAACTATTGACGGGAAGGCTGAAATGAAGATTCCGCCGGGGGCACAGAACGGACAGGTGTTCCGTCTTAAAGGCAAAGGAATACCAGGCCTTCATATGTCCGGGAAAGGCTACCAGCTTGTGAAAATTAAGGTGGAAGTACCGACTAAATTGAATGATAAGCAAAAACAGCTCCTGCGTGAGTTTGCCGAGATAAGCGGTGAGAAATCAAGAAGCAAGGGCATTTTTGAGAAGGTCAGGGAACATATCTGAAAACCAGACTGGAAAAATAATACAGTTATCGGAAGCGGTTTTCGTGGGGATGTGAATAATTATCGCGCTTCGAAGACCGGAATTTATACATTACATGATAATTTG
>JBAQYK010000392.1:0-4278 GCA_049299995.1 Candidatus Methanoperedens sp. | reverse complement strand
GACTTCAACTCCTTTCTTTCGCTCATAATCTGAAACAAAGCGCTTAAGCCTGCCTATCGAAACAGACGCCCCCTTCTTGCCCAACACACAGACCTGCTCGCACTGCGTCTCCTGCGGGCACACGCGTCCGCAGACCGCAGGGAGAGCATTGTCAACCTTTATTTCTTTTATCGCGCTGTCAAAATCCCCCTCAGAAATGTACTTTAAGAAAACCGGGATTTTCACTTCAACAGGGCAGCCTTCCATGCATTTTGGCTTTTTGCATTGAAGACATCTTTTTGCTTCCTCGACAGCCTGTTCTTTCGTAAAACCCAGAGCCACTTCATTGAAATTGGCGGCGCGAACCTTCGGGTCCTGCTGGGGCATCTTCTGGCGCTCTAGCATGTGCATCCCTCGCGTTCGCATTTATACTTTTCAAATGCAAGCTTCTCTTCAGGCTGGTACATGGCGAGGCGATTCATGAGGAGGGTAAAATCCACAAGATGCGCATCGAATTCAGGTCCGTCCACGCAGGCAAATTTTGTCTCGTTGCCCACAAGCACCCTGCATGCGCCGCACATCCCTGTGCCGTCAACCATGATGGAATTCAGGCTGACTATTGTTTTGACATTGAAAGGTCTGGTCACTCCGGCAACCGCTCTCATCATAACCGGAGGTCCGATAGCTACAACCCTGTCAACTTTTGTGCCGCCCTCAAGAATTTTTTTGACGATATCTGTCACAAAACCATGATGACCTTTTGTCCCGTCGTCTGTTGTAATATACAGTTCATTACTTGCTTCGCGCATCCTTTCTTCCCAGAGGAGCAGGTTTGCGCTGCGCGCCCCGATGATTGATATAACCTTGTTTCCAGCTTCCTTAAAAGCCCGCGCCTGCGGGAATATCGGAGCTACGCCCACGCCGCCCCCGACCAGTATTACGGTTCCAAAGTTTTCGATGTGTGCAGGATTTCCAAGCGGTCCTATGAAATCCATGAGTTCATTCCCCGCTTTCAGGGCTGCCAGCGCCATAGTGGTCTTGCCCACTGCCTGGAAAATCATGGTAATGGTTCCTATGGTTCTATCAAAATCAGCGATTGTTAGAGGTATTCTTTCCCCTTTTTCATCTATCCTGAGTATCACAAACTGTCCTGGCTGCGCTTTTTTTGCTATGCGAGGCGCGCTTATGTCCATCAGGTGGATTGTGGGAACAAGCTCCTGTTTTTTTAAGATTTTAAATGGCATGGAATTCTCTCGATTGGGTTCTTAAGTGGGGTTTGGAATAAAAAAAGGTATTGGTTTAATTTTCTAAAGACCACTGCTCTGAGAATTACTTTGCCATGCGAAGTCAAAACTCATATTTTATCTATATGTTCTTATTGGCACTCTTGAATACCGCGCCTGTTAAAAGTAGAACAGCGCCCGGCAAAGTGAGTAATCCAATGCTGAACACTGTAAGTATCGAGAAAGCAAGGACGAAAAGACTTCCAGCCCATGCCATGAGCGTGCTCCGATAACATCCCCATGCGGCCGCGCCAGCTCCAATGACAAAGACCGGGAGAAATGGATTAAATGCTCCTATCCAGACTGTTTCCGTAACAATAGTCCTGTTGCCGCCGGCATATTCTGTTTCAGTAACTTGTGTTCCGGGCATTCCTGCAAAAAAGAAGAAAAGTGTGGGACCTGCTATCAGGATGAAACCCAGTAAACCGTAGAGCTTAGGGTTGCGCCAAAAACCTTTCAAGATATTCCTCTCATTCTTATCGACTACCTTCTATTATTTTTACCTCTCGCCTGCCCTCACGGTACTTCTCCAGTATTAGAAGCCCGTATCCATAGAGGAAAATCAACATGCCTGCTGTTCTTAGGATAATCGTCTGCCCTCCCAGCGTTTTTGGCATAAAGAAATCCAGCAGGTAAAGTATTGCACCTATGACCATCAGGTCGAGTATGCGCCGCGCTTCTGATTTCTCAAGTGTACGCAGTTGTTTTATAAGTGTATAGACGACATAGGCGATGATTATAATAAATACGCCTAAAAGTATTTCGGCAGTTCCGATTATCATTAATAATTACTCCTTTCTCTTAATACAAACCAAACAGCCAGAACTCCTATAATCCCAAAAACCATCTCAAATCCAGGCGCCTCTGGAGTTCTTACCGGAGTCGCTGCATCCTGTGGCGGTATCGCATCATCTATCCGGCGTAAGAAATCCTGCAGTGATACATTCTCACCACTTATATCACGCACACTCTCATTCTCGACAATATACTTGCCCTGCGCCCAACCTGCAACACTGAATTCATTCCCTTCTTTTTTCAGGAAAACCAGCACGGTCTCATTTTTCGTGAAAAGCGGGGTGTCTTCCACCCACACCCCATAATCGCCAACTTCTCCTCCTTTAGTAATTATTGTCAGCGTTTCATTTTCATGCCCGGTGCCCTTAATATATTTTTCAACGGAAAGTGTTGAATACGTGTAAATCATCGTCCTCCATAGATTCCACCTGCTCTCCACTTCTTTAACGTCTCCTATAAGGATTACATCAGCCTCTCCTGTCAGGTCTTCCAAGCTTATTTTTACCATTGAAGCTGAAACTGTAGGTGTAACAGCAAAAAGTATGAAAAGTAAAAACACGAATGATGTAAGCATTTCCTTATAAGTTCTCTCATAGATTTCTGGACAAAGTATCCTCTGTATTTTATTTCCTTTCATACGCATAATACCCTGAAACAAATACCCTGCTGATAATTTTACCATCTTTTCCTACTATTTTGAGCATCCATGCCTCCCCACTACAACATCCCATATCATCATAAACATAAATCGGCTCAGATACAGCGCCTCTATATTTATCAGTCATATTTTTAGCTATTTCTTTTACCTCTTTGGCAGTGCTTATTGTTATTGTAGAAGAGCAGTTATCCACATTATGCGAGTTATAGTATGGGGAGTATAAACAGCCCATGCCCCCATATCTCGGCACTTTTCCATCCATTTTCACATCAATGAAGCCTATAACTTTTTCGTTTAAAACTACAGGTACTTTCCAGTAAAATGGTTCTTCGTTTATGGTTCTCACAAGTAATGGCATACCGACCATAGCGTTTGGATTCGTCCACAATTCTTCCCATTCAACAAATTCTGTCTGTGCTTTAACTTCATTGATTTCCGATTTAGCAATTTCTTTCGCTTGCTCCTGTGATACAGGTGTTGCAGGAAGCGTGCCCATTCCATTAGCTTGCACTTCCACCAGGAAGCCGTAGCTCGCTGAACCCTTTTTTTCCCACCAGGCACCAACACTTAGAACATAAAGCCCGGGCTCAAGTGACAACTCTATGTCCTGCTCGCGTTCAAGAGGTAGAGTGAAAAGCTTTTCTTCCCTCTCTTTCCACCAGCGCCAGCCAGGCGCACCAAAATTAAGTTCATCTTCATCCTTAACCTGAACTACATTGAGCCGCAGCTCATAAAGAGGCTCCTGAAGAGGCAAACGTAGATGTGCTGTAAAATGCGAACTGGCAAGCAATGGCTCCTGCGCTGTTGGGATGCCTATCATGTCTGCGCAGAGAGCTTTCCATGTTCCCCCCCAGCAATAGCTGCCTATTCCCGAAATCTGTTCTTTCCCATCTATCTTAAGGATAGCTGGCGGCGGCTCTATTTTTTCTTGATATACCAAATATCCACCTATTACAATTAAAATTACAATTCCTAAAATTAAAAACTTGATCTTAATGTTCATTTTTTTCTTCTCCGAATCGTTACAACCAGTAAACTGAATACAGCCAGTATAACACCGAATCCAAGCGCCCGAGGGGTTTCTGTAGTTTCACCCGGCTCCTGTAAGCCAGGTTTGCTTTCAGTTTGCTTTGATTCCTGCGATGTGTTCTTGATTTCACCTGAATTACCACTTCCTAAATTAGCTATCATTCCAATCGGTAGTACTGCCGGTGGAAAACCGCCGCAGCCAGAGGCAGATTTAATCAGGGGCTGCCCTGTATTACGATAGGACAGCCATTTTCCTTTGAAGTAAACTATTCTGGAATTATAGCCCGCTACTCCTTTCTTTGCCTCCTTTGCGATTCCATCGAGATCTTCATTTGTTAAGCCTGATAGAACTTTGTTATCCCTGAGCCATGTCAATTCGGCTCTCATCGCACTGCTAAAATTAAACGTATCTGCATCCACGTTAACAGAAGGCACAAGGTCTTCCCATTCCTGTATCTTCGACTCAACTGCAGCATTTTGCAGTGCATCTTCTTGTCTGGCAAAGCCGATTTTAATAAGAACATTCTCTATATC
>JBAQYK010000391.1:0-2378 GCA_049299995.1 Candidatus Methanoperedens sp. | reverse complement strand
GGATAATGCTGCTCTTCAATATAGACAAGCTGATTATCAGGGCGCTATCCCCGTATTTCCCGACCACTTTTTATGGGATATAATACGAATCGAGGGCTATTTACCGGGCTATCACCACTTGCCGCCATCTATTAACTTATAACCAAAAACAGTATTATCGCCGGAATCCCTACAATTCCCCACAATACCGGGTTATATTTCCACACTTTTGCCCCGTCAAGCGGTCCAAAAGGTATCATGTTGAATCCTGCAAGGAACACATTGATAACTGCGCCTGTTCTCAGGAGCGCGTATGCCATGCCTGCGGGCGCGAAGAATGAAGCTGTAAAAAACAACAGGGCAAGAATAAGATTAACCACTGCGCCTGAAACCGAGATGTATGCAAGCTCTTTTGCGCTCCTGAGGGAGTCCCAGTAACGCTCTTCAAGAGGGCTGTAAAAAACCTTCCTGCTCCGGATCATTACAGCGCCGGGCGCCGCGAACACGAATCCGCCGTTTGTGATAATTGAAAGCCCCAGAGCCAGGAGAAGCCCCACGGGATTTGCCTCGTAATCAGCCTCGTATCCATACTTCTGCGCCGTAAACTTGTGCGCCAGTTCGTGGAGGAGAAAACCAGTGCCAACGCCAAAAGCCACTACCAGCATCATTTCGGGATTCAGGCTGGGGTAAGTGAACGCTATGGTGAGCACGAGCAATGAGGCTACGAGATGTATTATCTCACGATTCCGGGTCATGGGCACCCAGTTAATCTTTCAAGATATAAACTATACCATGCCGCAGGCGAAATTTGATAATGATTCCTCATGTTGCGGGCTTTTCACACCGTACAGGCACTGGCGGGCATCCTTATAATAGAGCCGTTCTTCAAGAATACCTTCTTTTTTAAGCCTGCTCAGGGCATACCGCACAGTGCGCGGGGGGAGATAGCTTTCAGCGACAAGTTCTTTCTGCGTCAGCAAACCTTTGTATTCCAGCACCTTAAAAACGAGCTTCACTGAAGGGGATAACTGTACTATCCTGCGGGTATAAACGTCCTGCACTGCTGCGGTTTCGGAATAGAGGTATTTATCAGTCGTTTTTGCCATGTAAATATAAAGATGCATTGATACGATTTAAATGTTTAGGCAAAATATGCCTGTTTTTACCAGAACACGGCAAGCAATACTATAACAACAACCGTTATCCCTTCCTGCATCAGCAAAGCGAGCAGCATAATCTGCATCCCCAGCTTCGGGGAAAATATGCCAGTATAATAAGGAATCGTCAACCTCAGGCGCATAATGCTTGACAGCACCCTGCCCACGAGCAGCGTTATCACGATTTCCTTTGATGACATTATCCCGTCAGCCAAAAGACCGCCTGCTATCGTATATGCTCCAATGTTGCTTGCAAACCATGCTGCAATGACGGGCAGACCCTGCGGCGGAAGGTACGAAAGCGCAGGAAAACCTTTCAGGTAAACCGCAATCATATCGAAAAAACCGATATCAATAAGCTGGAATACGATTATTGCTGCAATTATCATTGTGGGAATGATGCGCCCAAGAGGCGGCAGTGAAAATGAAAGCGCATTCCTAAAAGCCGCGCTGAATTTTTTCTTCTCTGCATGGCGTTCAATAATTGCAGGTTTTTTTGGGGATAACAAAAAGCGCCCCAGAATAAGGGTTATGGCAGTCCTGAGAAGCCCCACGCCCACTACTATTCCCAGATAAACCAATCCGGTAGTCCCCAGTAATATTATTAGAACCGGAAGCAAGTCCCGTACAATAATGAACGTCGAAGGAAAAGAGTTGACAAGCGATGCGATAATGGTCTCTTTCCGGTTTATCAGACCTTTCTTGTAAAGCTCTGCCACCATGGAATTGCCGGCTGTCGGAGAGCCGAAGGATGCAAGAAAGCTCATGCCCACCTCCTCGCGCAGATGGGCAAAGCGCATGAAAGGCGCTGTTACAAAACCGAGCCTCTCTATCCATCCAAGCTCAATCAGGAATTCCATCAGGACAATACCGATGACAGTTGCCGGGATAACAGAGATAAGATACCCAAATGCTGCGAGCAGTGCATCGAACCACATTATGGATTAATAGGCGAGGTGTTCTAATAAAGTTTGTACTGAAACATACTATTTCGGAAACCTTATTTACAGCTAGGTGAAAGTAATATCACCTTATGAAAGACCTTCTCGCATGGGACCAGACGCTATTCAAAGACAGTGAGCTTTTCGAGCTTGACCACGTACCTGAGCATTTCCTTCACAGGGATGCGCAGTTACAATCCCTCATGTACTGCGTCCGTCCTGCATTGAGCGGCGGACGCCCACTTAACAGTCTCTGCATCGGCGCGCCGGGTACGGGCAAGACAACGGCAGTGATCAAGAT
>JBAQYK010000390.1:0-1771 GCA_049299995.1 Candidatus Methanoperedens sp. | reverse complement strand
TCCTATCCGTTTTTTGAACATTTCAACCTGAGTAATTTCAGATTGATTCGTTTTAATACGAACTTATTAGTTTGTAATCTACTATATATGTTTCGCTATGTTAGTTTTAGTCCGACATACTATATATAACTTGTCTTTAGATGATTATAATCATGATAATTATTTATCATTATTATTTAGTAACTTAACATTCAAGTATGGTCTTTAGTAAACTTCATAACTGTGCAATTAAAGAATAGCGATAGTGAAAATCGACACACGCATTACCATTGGCGTCCTTGTGATAATCTTCGTGCTCGTTCTCGGCTACAGCACGGTTTCTAATTATCTTGTGCAGTACAGGACTGTAAGCGATGCGGCGCAGCAAAATACCACAGGAATGATATGGGTGAACGGAACTATCGTGAGCGGTTCTTTTACTTCTTTAAACACAGGCGAATATACCTTTGTCATAACAGACGGCGTTTCAAATATGAACGTAAGCTTTACAGGGGAACTTCCCTCCTCGCTGGGCACAGAGGCTGACATCGTGATTCTGGGCAGTTTGCAAAACTCCACGTTCCATGCCACAAAATTGCTTGCAAAATGCCCCACAAAATATAAGGGATGATATAATGTTCAATCTCGCGGCAGTCCATGACGTGAATACAGGTATCATCCTGACAACGCTCGTTATCGCATACCTGAAAAGCCGCTCGCTTGGGTTCCACGCAGGTTCTGGCATTCTGGCTCTGGTTATATTCATCCTGTCCATCCTTCCCACGCCGCTCCACGGTACCGGAATATGGGGAATAGCTGCTCTCCTTACAACTTATATTTACCTTTATAAAATCTGGGAGAACGTGGAACTCAAAATTCTTGTAACCACCGCAGTTCTCCTTATGATGCTAAATATCATTCTGGGATTAAAACTCAGGGGAATATTTTAATATTGAAAAAACAATCAACTTTACAGAGCGTGTAAAATGATCGGAAGCATACTTCTCTATATAAGCATTTTGTTCGGGTTGCTGTACCTGTTTTCACTGGTACTCAGGGAATTGAAAGATTCCGGAAAAAGCGTATTTTTTGAACAACTGATACCGTATTCGAAGGCTCTCATCCGCGCTTCGGCTGTTTCACTTTCCGCTGCCGCTCTCCTTCTTGTTTATTACCTGTTAACCTCTGACTTTTCAGTTCATTATGTGTGGCAGTACACCAGCAAAGACCTTCCCGCCATTTACAAAATATCCGCATTCTGGACAGGGGAAGAAGGCTCGCTTATGTTCCTTTCATGGGTCGTTTTCATGATGGCTCTCTGGATATCGGAGAAACACGGAAGCGACACAAGGTTCACGCGCAAAATACAGGTCATTGTAGTTTTTATCGGTATTATTTTCCTTTCAATAGCTGCGCTTCTCTCGCCTTTTATCAGCAGCCTTGATGCGGGCATGACAGAAATCCCCGACGACGGCGCAGGACTAAATCCGCTTCTCGTTAATAAATGGATGATATTCCATCCCCCGGGCATCTTCATACCTTACGGGATAATAGTAGTGGTATTTGCCTCTGCCATTGTGCATTTCCTCGACGGGAATAAGGAATGGGAGGAATTCTCGCGACCGTACAGCAGGATTGCATGGATTATACTCGGCGCAGGAATAGCAGCGGGCGACATGTGGTCGTACGAGGTCTGGGAAGGCTACTGGATATGGGACCCCGCGTTTACCTCGATACTCATGTCGTGGCTTTTCTTCACCGCATACCTGCACTCAGCCAGCATGTACAGGAG
>JBAQYK010000389.1:0-2209 GCA_049299995.1 Candidatus Methanoperedens sp. | reverse complement strand
ATTCGGGATTGACAGAAGGTATCCGATGTCATAAAGCTCAAGATTGAGCTCTTCTTTGATTTCACGGCTGAGAGCCTCTTCGGCATTCTCCTCGTAGTCAACAAACCCGCCCGGAAAATCCAGCATCCCGGCAAATGGAGCATGCTTCCTTATAGTAAATAGGACTTCTCTTTTTCTGTTGCGGATAATTGCTATTACTGCCGCTCCGGCATTCATGAATATCCGAAAAGCACATTTACTGCACCTGAAGGATTTGAATGAGTCTTCAGTAAAACTATTTTCCCCGCATCTTGGACAAAACATGACTATCTGAGTTTGTTTAAATATTGGGCTATTCCGAAAATAATGGCTATAAAACCAAGGTTCTTCATCGCGCTTGACATGATCATGAATTTTAGAGCCTGGATAGTGTAACTCCTTCTCTTCATTTCAACATAGAGCCAATAGGCCAGCAGAGCGATGCCGATCAATGAAAAAACTACATACCATAAAGCTGTTGCTAGTACTTCAAATTGGAATTTTTTTAGTATGAAGAGGGCAAGCACAGCATATACTACTATACCGCTCACAAAATACTTATTGAGTTCGGAATAGAGCCTGGACAGTTCAAGTTTCTTCTCAATTGCCACATAAAGCGAAGCCTTTCTGACAAAGAAAAAACCAAGCACATTGAACACAGAAAAAAGAACTATCCCGATTACAAGAAAAAGCATAAAAATCAGTGAATAGTGATTAGTGAAAAGTGAATAGTTTAAAATAGATATATATAATTCCGCAAATACTATTCACTTTTAGTTTTTCACTATTAGTTATTAGTTGCTTTATGCCTGTTCATCTTTGGATAATACAGCAGAGTTAAGTTTAGTCTGATCTGAAAAAACACTTGTTGCGACTTTCACGATAGAAGCGATATCTGCAAGATTTGAAGGGATGATTATCGAGTTGTTGGTTTTAGCCAGTTTACCGAATTCACCGAGGTACTGTTCAGCTACTCTAAGATTAACTGCATTCATCCCGCCCTTTTCATTTATCGCAGAAGCAATGGCTTTTATTCCAGTGGCTGTGGCATCAGCAATTTTTCTGATTTCTACAGCTTTACCCTCGGCCAGGTTTATTCTCTTCTGCATTTCGCCTTCGGAGTTTGCTATTGCGGCCTGCTTTTCGCCTTCAGCTCTGTTAATCTGTGATTGCCTCTGGCCTTCTGATTCTGCAATTGTGGCTCTCTTTTCTCTTTCGGCTCTCATCTGTTTTTCCATTGCATCCCTGATGCCCTGCGGAGGAGATATATTCTTTACTTCGTATCTGGAAACTTTTACGCCCCATGGTTCAGCAGCTTTATCAAGAGCATCAACAATAGCCACATTAATAGTATCTCTTTCCTCGAAAGTCTTATCGAGTTCAAGTTTGCCCATAACGCTTCTCATCGTAGTCTGGGACAATTGTATTGAAGCCCAGGCGTAATTGCTTATTCCATAGGAAGCCAGTTGCGGATCAATTACCTGCATATACAAGATACCGTCAACTTCTACAGAAATATTGTCCTTTGTAATACATTGCTGCGGAGGCACATCAATTGCCTGCTCTTTTAGCGTATGGATATAGGCCACGCGATCCATCAATGGCACAAGTATGTGCAATCCTGCTTCAAGAGTGGCTCTGTATTTACCAAACCTCTCAACTATGAAGGCTGATTTCTGCGGGACTATTTTGATGCATTTTGCAATAAGAATTATTATAAATATGACAATGACCAGAAGAATAATTGTGTTTGCGTTCATTGAGGCTCCTTTTTATTTTAGTAATTTAACTTCTAATGTAAGATTGTCCTGTTTTTCTATAAGAACAGTACTTCCCGAAGGAATTTTCTCTTTGGCTTCGGCATTCCAAAGAGTGCCGTGAAATTCTACTTTCCCTGCAATTCCAGGAACTATTTCTCCCTGAGCAATTGCCTTCCCGCCGACAAACGATTCGCTGTTTTTTGGCATCTTGTCTTTACCCGATAATACCCCCTTGAATACGGATTTGAGCCATTTTCTCAATAGGAACAATGCGAGGAGGGAGAATATAAGAAAAAGTATTATCTGCAAATTTATATGAATATCCACAAATGAAAGAAGCAATGCGACAAGCAAAGCCCCTACTCCAAAAAAGAGGATTACGAACCCCGGCATGGCAAACTCGGCAAACAGCATAATTATGCCGATTAAAC